>NZ_JAMOKJ010000030.1:0-19443 GCF_023656595.1 Coprococcus intestinalis
TTTTCTTCGGTATTTTACAACCATGATCAGATGATAATACATCAAATATACTGAATGTGCATTATGATCCATTTTGTCCATATAATCAGTCCTTTCTATCCTTTCGACTGATTATAGTATACCGCACTTCGTGTCACAGAACAAGCGTTCTATTTTCTTTTTTTCTGCAACTCATCTCCCACCTGTATAGGAAGGAGAATTCTTGCTAACTTTTGTTAAACTTTTTTAATTTTTCTCTTCATACTTAACCAATTGTTCAATTTTATGATATAGTATTACTACTATCATTTTGAGTTCGTACACTTGGATGAATCTAGCCAATTTGAACGGTGCATTGGCCAGCTTCTCAAAAAACTAAAAATTTTGAAAAGGAGAAATTACTATCATGCGGCAGCTTTCATACACAATTGAACCGGAGGCAGACGGTCTGTCGGTAAACGCCTATGCCCGCAATATAGCCGGTCTGTCCCGGGCTTTTTTGCGTTCGGTGAAGTTTCGTGAAAACGGTATTCTGATCAATGGGCAGCGTGTGACCACACGGGGTGTGCTTCATGCCGGGGACTCCCTTGTTTTTAATATACCCAATGACCGCACTCAAAAGGTTGTGCCTGCTGAGGGGCCTGTATCCATTGTTTTTGAAAATGAAGATATCGTGCTTGTGAACAAACCCGCCGGTCTGGTGATCCATCCATGCCACGGTCATTATTCGGATACTCTGCTGAGTTATCTGGCCTGGTATTACCGACTGCTGCCGGAACAGCCGCTGCTCTGTCCCATCGGTCGTCTGGATAAGGATACCAGCGGTCTGATTCTTATAGCAAAGAACAAATACGCCGCCCAACAGCTGGAACGGCAGCGAGCAAATCATACCCTTTCCCGGGTTTATCTGGCTCTGGCAGAAGGCCACTGGACAAACCAGTCCAAATCGGGCCTGATCGACCGGCCTATTGAAAAAGTCCCGGAATGTTTTAACCGCTACCAGGTTACTGATACCGGACGTCCCTCAAGAACAGAATATGAAGTTTTATCAGAATTTACCTATGAAGAAACACCTTTTTCCCTTGTCCGCTTAAAGCTTCAGACCGGTCGTACCCACCAAATTCGTGTCCACATGGCCAGTCTGTCCCACCCGCTGTTGGGAGACTCCATTTACGGACATGAAGGTTTTCTCGGATTTGACCGGGCGGCGCTTCACAGCTTTGAAATCACCTGCCAGCTCCCGGGGCATCAGGACCTTGCTGTTTTTTCCAGTGAAATACCGGAGGATTTTCAAAAAATGATTGCCAAATCCATAAATTTTTCCTCTACGCTCATTTGATAATGCAATCATCATCCACGAAAAAACTCCGGATTCCCACTTCATTCAAGTGAAAATCCGGAGACTTCTTATCTTTTATTCGATTTTTGCAATGACTCAGATTATATATTCCAAGCCATCTTGAAAATATTTTCTTTCTTATAAGCCCAACTGTGCAAGTAAGATGAATACACCACAGCAGATGAATGGGATGAAAATCTGTGTAACAGCGATATCCCAATATGCTTCCTTATGTGTCAGCTTACAGATACCAAGCAATGTAATCTGAGCACCCTGATGAGGCAGAGTATCAAGAGTACCAGCTGCGATAGCTGCGATTCTATGTACATATGGAAGGGAAACACCCATCTGGAGATATGTATCTTTTAAAGCGTTGAATGCAACACCCATACCACCTGAAGCTGAACCGCAGGCACCGGCACAGATAGCAACTGTAATCATAACGAATACAAGCGGCTGCATGGACATATTCTTCAGTGCTGTTACCAGGTCATTAAAGCCCTGAGTATTCTGTACAACACCACCGAAACCAACAACGATAGCTGTATTCAGGATAGCAACACCTGAATCTGCTGCACCTTTGTTGAAAACGCCAATCCATTCATTAACACCCTTAATTCTCTTAAACATCAGGATTGTTGCCAGTGCTACACCCGCAAATACAGATGTTTCAACAGGGAATGGATGCATTGGATTATTAAACATAACAAGAATCAGAATGATAGGCAGAATTGCTACAATAACATTTGGCAGATCCTTTTCTTCATCAGGATTTGGCAGTTCTTCTGCTGTCAGCTGAAATTTTAATGTAGGGTCATCAAATACGATGCCTTTCTTTGTAAAACTTCTTGCTCTTACTTCCAGCCATACGAAGATTAACGCAAACATAACAATGGCTGTGATTAAAGATGGAACAAATGCAGCTGTAGATGGCGTACCAAGGCTATCCATAGCGATAACGTTCTGGATAGATGGTGAACCAGGTGCTGACATGGACCATGTCCAACATCCTGCTGAAATAGCTGCAGGAATCAATCTTCTTGTCAGGTTGCCTTCTTTGAAAAGATTCAGGGCGATTGGGTAGATAACGAAGAATACAACGAAACCGCTGACACCACCGAAAGTAAGGATACCTGTGATACACATGATAATTGGTGCAACATACTTGCCGCGGCAGAGACCTGCAATCGCTCTGGCAATAGATTCTGCTGCGCCTGTGTACTGATAAACAGCACCAAACAGGGCACCAACGAAGAATGTCAGAAAATACTTAGTAACATAATCTGTTGCTGCCGGCATGAAGAGTCCTTTTAAGCTTTCAAGAACTGGCAGACCGGAACACAAAATAACAAAAATGGTAACAAGGGGAGCCAGAATCAGCGCACTCATCTGCTTAAAAGCAAGTACACCGAAAAGGGCAATTGCAATAACTAATACTAAAATATGAATGTTCATACTCTCTCCTAAATAACACGCAACATAAACATTATGTTAAATAATAAACAACTCTCTTTTCTAAATGAGGCGAAATACAACCCGTGCGTTTCGCCCCGAAAATGTCAAACCGTCTCTTAAATTAAACTCAGATCAATCCAATTAGAAATCTGTCAGGTTTGCTTTACGTTTTTCAAGGAATGCTGTCATACCTTCCTTCTTATCATCTGTTGAGAATGATAAGCCGAACAGATTTGCTTCAAGTGTAAGACCACTTGCAAGATCTGTATCCATACCTGTGTTGATAGCCTGTTTAGCAAGAGAAACAGCATAGCTGCCCTTGGACATGATCTTCTTAGCCATTGCTTTACATGTATCAAGCAGTTCTTCCTGAGGAACAACCTTATTAGCAAGACCGATTCTGTAAGCTTCCTGAGCATCGATCTGATCACATGTGAAGATCAGTTCTTTTGCACGACCCTTGCCTACAAGACGTGGGAGACGCTGTGTGCCGCCGAAACCTGGAAGAATACCAAGACCTGTTTCAGGCTGACCAAACTTAGCATTGTCAGATGCTACACGAATGTCGCATGCCATAGAAATCTCGCAGCCACCGCCAAGAGCGTATCCGTTAACTGCTGCGATTGTAACCTGAGGCATTGTTTCAAGCTTTAAGAAAGCTTCTTTAGCAAGAAGACCCATCTTTCTTCCTTCAGCAGGTGTTGCATTCACCATTTCAGAAATATCTGCACCTGCAACGAAAGCCTTTGTGCCTGAACCTGTCAGAATAACAACTCTGATATCTTTGCGTTCTGCAATTTCACCAAAGCACTGGTCAAGTTCTGCAAGTGTTTCACTATTCAATGCATTCAGTGACTTTGGTCTGTTGATTGTTACTACTGCTACCTCGTTTTCGACTTCCATTAATAAATTGTTCATAAAGCATCCTCCTAAACTTATGATACATAATTAATTATTGTCACAAACAATTATTGGTACGCTAACTGTTTGTGTATGTGCTTATTATAATATCTCTTTTTCATTTTGTCTATCCATTTTCGAATGATTTTGTCACAAAAATCACAATCCAAATTTGTATAATTTGCCAAAAATTGAAAATAATTGAGTTTTTTTCTTTCAATTGAAGTACTTGGTATCAATTTTGTTGCAACAAACCAACTTATAAATTCCCCATCCCGGCATTTTAAACCTTATGGACATTATAATAATTGAATAAATTTCTCTGGAATTGCTTGACAATCCGCCAAAACCCATTTAAACTAAAAATAGTTTGTCTGCCAATTATTTTGGCAGGCAAAATGTATCGAACTGTTATAAAGCTATTTGTATATTAAGAAAAGGAGCAACATGGAATTAAATCAATGTATTAACTATCTGCTCACCACATCTCAGCACAGGGTCTTCCAGGAAGTCAGCAAACGACTGGAACCCTTTGATGTTACACCTGTTCAGTATGGTGTGCTCTACTGTCTGTGGAAGGGTGACAAAACGACTCCGAAGGAAATTGCAGCGGAGTTGAAACTTGAAAATTCAACAATTTCAGGTATTCTCGATCGTATGGAGAAGAAGGATCTGTTAAAACGCCAGGTCAGTACAGAAGACCGCCGTTACATAGAAGTTGTTTTGACAGAGAAGGGGGCTGCCCTTGAGAAACCGGTTCTCGATACTATCGATACAGCGAATATCGACATTCTGGCTGATATCTCTGATGAAGAACAGCAGATACTGAAGAAGAATCTCAGACTGCTGGCAGGACTGGAAGAGGATTAGAAGTTTCAGTCATTATAATAAACCCGCTGTAAAACCTCCAAATATAGGTTTTACAGCGGGTTTTCTCTTTTGTAAACAGGATTTTTCTTGACATTCCCTTAATTAAACTACTTAATATTTGACAACAAGATAATCGTCCGACTGCCATCATTCAATCAGATTTTCTCAATCACAACCCCGTGGGCAATTCCCGGTACACTCTGTCCTTCATTAAAGCTCACCGTTGACAACAATGCGCCTGTGGGTACAAATAGTATTCTCTGCCATTCTCCCCGATTTATTTTCGGCAGCAGATAGGCCGCCAGTGTTACTGCACTGCATCCACAGCCGCTGCCTCCCGCATGGGTATCCTGGCTCTCCGGGTCAAAGATCAGCATACCGCAGTCCAAATGCCTGTCACTGATATCATAGCCATGTTCAGCCACCAGTTTCAAAAGAATCTGCTGTCCCACTTTCCCCAAATCTCCGGTGATAATAGCATCATAATCTGTGGGCTGCCTGTTAAAATCCTTTAAATGCTGACAAATGGTATCACAGGCCGCCGGTGCCATGCAAGCCCCCATATTCATGGAATCCTTGACACCAAAATCAATGATGCGTCCAGGAGTTCCACCTGTAATTTTCGCCATCGCTCTGCCCTTTTTATCCTCCGCTGCCACAATCACTGCACCGCTGCCTACAACGGTCCAGGTGGCGGATAACGGTCTCTGATTGCCATAGGGCAAAGGAAAGCGGAACTGTTTTTCAGCTCCTGCAAAATGACTGGATGTCACTGCCAGCGCATAATTGCCCGCACCGCCGCACAGGGCCATGGATGCCAGAAGCAGGGATTCTCCAATGGTGGAACAGGCCCCATACACACCGAAAACCGGCCGCTCCAGCTCAATAAGTCCAAATGACGTGGCAATAAGCTGCCCCAATAGATCTCCGGCAAAAAGAAAATCCAGTTGTTCTTTGGATAAACCGGCCTTTTTAATCGCTTTCTCTGCCGCCACCAACTGCATGGTACTCTCTGCCTGCTCCCATGTCTCCATGCCAAACTTCGGGTCTTTCTCCACATGGTCAAAATACTGTCCAAGAGGTCCCTGTCCCTCTTTCTCCCCTACAACAGAAGAAGCCGCCAGAATCACCGGCGACTTCTCAAAAATCATTGAATTATTGCCAACTTTCTGAATCATACATAAGCCTCCACGTAGAATGTGTCTTTGATATCAGTATGAATCAAAAAGTAAATATTATTCCTGACAACAAACTCTGCCTGTAATTGTAAAACCTCCGCTGCTGTGATATGATAATTACATTGAAACCATCATCGAATTCGATTATTTTTCAGAAAGGAGCTGGCATGATGCAAACATTCAATATTCCTGTTGGTATTTCTGACTTTTCAGAAATCCGTCAAAACGGATATTACTACGTTGATAAAACCGGCCTGATTGCCGAATTATTAAACAACTCTGCTGCAAAAGTCACCCTCATTACAAGGCCCCGCCGCTTTGGCAAAACCCTTGGCATGAGCATGCTGGCTGCTTTCTTCGATATTCATAAAAACAGTGACACTTTATTTGAAGGACTTGAAATTTCCAAAGATACTGCGTCCTGCCAGAAATGGATGAATCAATATCCCACACTCTTTCTGACTTTCAAAGATGTGGATGGGCTGAATTTTGATGACGCATACGGTCAGCTTGCTGCCCAGATTGCTGATTTATACAAAGAACATGCATATTTGCTTGATTGTCCGATTATAGACAGCGATGATAAACAGATTTTTCTTGAATTGAAAGCAGGCACTGCCGGCAAAATTCACCTCAGCCGTTCTCTGGTTCTGCTGATGCGCATGATGAAAACGTATTATCACAAACCGGTTATTCTTTTACTGGACGAATACGATGTTCCACTTGCAAAAGCCAGCAGCCATGGGTATTATACCGAAATGCTCAGCCTGATTAAAACGCTTCTGAGCACCGCACTCAAAGATAACCCCAATCTCTGCTTTTCTGTGATTACCGGTTGCCTCAAAATTGCAAAGGAAAGCATTTTTACAGGCACTAATAATTTTGTATCCGACACCATCAGTCATTCCCGCCTGAATGAATATTTCGGTTTTACTGAAAATGATGTCAATACGCTTCTCAAAAAAGCACATGCAGAAATACATGCTTCACAGGTAAAATACTGGTACGACGGGTACCGTTTCGGAGATTTTGACGTCTACTGTCCATGGGATGTGATGAATTACCTCCGAGATTTGCAGATAAATCCTCAAGCTCAACCTTCAAGTTATTGGAAAAACACCAGTGATAATGCCATTATCCGTTCTTTTATTGATTATGCAGGCAATACCATCACCAAAAAGCTTGAAAAACTGCTCTCCGGTGAATACATTCTTCAGCACATCGATGAAAATCTGACTTATGATTATCTCCATTCTTCCGAAGATAATCTGTGGAGTATTCTTTATCTGACCGGTTATCTGACCAGAGCCGACAACGTACAGCTTTCCGCCCCTCAGACGGACGGTGTCTATGCGCTGAAAATTCCAAACGCTGAAATTCGTGAAATCTTTGAGACTACCGTTATCAAATGGTTTGACGACAGTGCCCGAACCTGGAACAGACAGGCATTGTTTCAGGCTATCTGGAATACAGACTGTTCCCGAATCACTGATGAAATGACCAAACTTCTGCGTAAAACCATCAGTTACCATGATTATCTCGAAGATTATTACCACGCTTTTCTGGCAGGTATCTTTGCAGGAGCCGGTTATATCGTTGAATCCAATAAGGAACATGGTGAAGGCCGCAGTGATGTTGTGGTCTATGATACTGAAAACAGCCGCGTTGCCGTCTTCGAAGCAAAGTACTCAAAATCTCTTGAGCAGATGGAATCAGATTGTGACGCTGCTCTGCAGCAGATTGAAGAGAAAATGTATGCCCAAGAATATGAAGATGAGTATGACCAGATTCTATGCTATGGTATTGCTTTTTTCAAAAAGCGCTGTCTGGTTCAGGCTGTAAAAAATGACTAGAAAATAGAATTTTAAACACCAACTAACTTGACGAATACTTAAAACAAAAATATCCTGAATAAGCATATCAAAGTCATCTGAAAATGATTTTTCTTATCAGGATATTTCTGTTTCTGAATTTCTAATTTCAGCAATAACATACCTATTATTCTTGTCAATCACTAATTCTTCTTTATGTTCTAGCACTTGAGGATGCATTTCTTCCCAGATATCGTACCAGTCTAAACACGACTTATACCATTGTTCTAATACATCATCTACCTGACTTCCAACACTTTCGGGATATAGATTTTCATCAACAGAAGTTAGTTCTTTGACATCCGATGAACCAACTTCATCATCGCATACTTGCTCTATCCACTTTTCCCACTCATCCTGCTTCGTTTTCTCCACCGAATAATAATAATTCTCCGCTTTCTCAGCCGCATCTGCCATAGCTTCTGCTGCCAATCTTAACTGCCAGTCGAGAAAGGCCTGGTCTGTGGACAGTTCATGTCCAAGCAGTGTAGCGCCCTTCGGCACATTTTTCAAGCCCGCAATGAGGGCCTGGTCCTCGGCGCTCATCTTTCCCAGGACAACGGCGGCGTCTTCTTCTGAAACACCGGCAGCCCGGAATTGATTCATCCGCTCCAGCCGTTCCATATAATGCCTGTATCCAAATGGGTAATAGGATACCTGACCGTTCTCAAAAATCAGCAGCGCATCCGCCACCTGTTCAATGAAATAACGGTCATGGGAAATAAAGAGCATGGTGCCTTTGTAAACTCTAAAAGCAGATTCCAGGGTTTCTCTGGCCGGAATATCCATATGATTGGTAGGCTCGTCCAGCATCAGGAAGTTCGGCCGTTTTTCAAGGATTTCTGCCAGTACGAGCCGGGCTTTCTCACCGCCGGAAAGGTCGCTGACCGTTTTCTGCACATCAGCCCCTTCAAAAAGCCATGCTGCCAGTTCATTCCTGACATCTTTCTCCGGCATGGCAGGAAAAAGGTCATGAAAATGCTCCAGCACTTTCTTGTCAGATGTCAATGCTGCCGACTGCTGATCGAAATATCCCGGTTCTATATGAAGTCCCAGCTGACATTTACCCTTGACAGGTGCCAGAAGTCCCGCTACTGTCTTGAGAAAAGTCGTCTTGCCGGCACCGTTTGGCCCGATAATGCCGATCTTCTGTCCCCGTCGGATGCGTAATGAAAGTTCTGCAATAGCCTTGCCGTCGTAACCAATCTTCAATTCTTCTGCCTCAGCTACCCATTTGCCACCCATCACCGCAGGTACCAGTTCCCCGGTAAAAATATGTTCTGCCAGTGTCGGCGGAGTCGGCAATTTCTCCATGCGCTCTATCAATTTTTTCTTGGATCGAGCAAAGGCTGCCTTTTTCGGTTTGTGCTTGAAACGCTCGATCAGCTGATTCAGCCGTTCCAATTCTGCCTGCTGCTGCTCGTACTGCTTCTTCCAGATGGCCAGATTCTTCAGCTTCTGCTGTCGAAACTGGGTATAATTGCCCACATAGCGTACAAGTTTCTTATCTGTCAGCTCATAGACAATTTCTGCCGTTTCATCAATAAAATATCGGTCATGGGAAACCATGACAACCGCGCCCGAATAATTCTGCAGATAATTTTCCAGCCATCGGACACTCTCCATGTCCAGATGATTCGTTGGCTCATCCAACAACAGGATATCCGGTTTTTCCAGGAGCAGCCGTACCATAGCAATCTTTGTCTGTTCTCCTCCGGAAAAATCCGACAAAAGTTTTTCTTTATCTTCTTTTGCAAAGCCAAAGCCAGTAAAAATCCTGTCATATTCCTGCTCGAATTCGAAGCGCTCCCGGTCCCAGGTATCTCTGGAAGGGCACAGCACCATCATCTCTTCCTGCACCGTATGGGCAGTATTCTCAAAGATCTGCTGTCTCAGCATGCCAATAGTCACATTTCTTGCCAGATAAATGCCCTCACCCTGCCTGCGGTCATCTCTTTCCAGAAACAGCTCCCCGGCAATCAGCCGCAAAAACGTTGTTTTTCCGGAACCGTTCGGACCGGTAATAGCAATGCGTTCCCGACCCTTGATCTCAAAATCAAAATGCTCCAGGAGATTTTCACCGCCAATGGCCAGTGTGCCGTCCGTAATCCGATACAGCATCTTAAATCTCCACTGTACCCTGCAGGTAATTGATAAACTGCTGTGCCGTACGTCCGGAAATACCGCCGTGACGCATCTCCCACTTATTTGCCTCAGCACAGAGTTCTTCATCTGTCATGGTCAGACCCACGCGGCGTGCCAGTTCAATGACGATTTCATTGAATTCTTTCTTGGATGGCTTTGAATAACTGATCTGAACACCAAAACGATTAACAAGAGACAATTTTTCTTCCATTGTGTCTGAACGATGAAGATCGTTCTCGTACTCCATATCATTCCTGTCATTCCATGTCTCTTTGATCAGATGACGTCTGTTGGATGTGGCATAAATCAGGATATTCTCAGGTTTTGTCTCAACACCACCTTCAATAACTGCTTTCAGGAACTTGTATTCAATTTCATGCTCTTCAAAAGAAAGGTCATCCATATAAATAATAAAGCGATAATTGCGATTTTTAATCTGTGCAATAACGTTGGACAGGTCTCTGAACTGATGCTTATAAATCTCAATCATTCGCAGACCCTGGTCATAATAAGCATTGACAATAGCCTTGATGCTTGTGGATTTACCTGTACCACTGTCGCCGAAGAGCAGCACATTGTTGGCTTTTCTGCCCTGAACAAAGGCTTCCGTATTATCCACCAGCTTCTTCTTCTGGATTTCATAACCTACCAGGTCATCTAACATCACCGTATCCATATTGTTGATCGGACAGAATTCCACATGATTCTCTGTTCTTGACGCAATACGGAATGCCTTATTCAGACCGAACATACCCACACCGTAAGCTTTGTAAAAATCCGTCACCACGTCAAAAAATTCATCCTCATTCGCTGTTTTCTCCAGCCGTTCACTGAGGGCCTGGACCTTCTCACTAACATTCTTATTGTACATCAATTCTTTCTTACCAATAGCCTTGTACTGCGAGAGCCTTGTAAAGCAATCAATGCCCAGACGTTCTTCAATTTCAGAAAAATCAAAGTCAAACAAAGCCTTAAATGCCTTAAAATCACCTTTGGCAAAGAAGTTGACACTGCCGTCGTTGGCCCCGACTTTCTCACAGGTTAAACTGAAAGGATTCTCATCTGTGATCAACAGATAAGTCAGATAATTGTGCCAGAGATTCTTATCGAAACCATAATCGGTGGCCACCTGAAGCAGATGTTTCACCTGGGTAAAAATGCGTGTCACCAGTTCATCCCTTGACTGGGTATCTTGATCCATCTGTTTGAAAATATCGCTTAACTGCATTAAAATGCTGTCCTTCGGCATATCGCCGTACATTAACAGCTTTGATACGATTTTATACATTCTTCAGTCCTCCATTTATCTTTGCTATGTCCTGCATCCATGATATATTTTCTTAACATCATTTTTTACAAATGTGTTTATTTATCCGATTATACTCCTATTTCCTATAGTAATTCAAGTCTATCTCTGTTATTTCGACAAATTACAATTCAAAACGCACAAAATTTTCCTGTAACTTCAAACCATCGTGTATTTTTCTCGTTTTAAAGCGTTGAACCCTTAAAGTATCTGTGTTATAATGATGTTACGTTGATTTTTACAATATTTGTATAAAAGATAAATTCAACAAAACGGAGGTTTGACCCATGAATCATGAACAGATGCAGATGGAGTTTGTCCGCAAACTCCCAATCCCACAGGAAATTAAGAAACAATTCCCGATTTCTGAAAAAATCGCCCAACATAAAGCCGAACGCGACGAAGCCATTCGCCGTGTTTTTACAGGCGAATCCGACAAGTTTCTCTTAATTATCGGCCCATGCTCCGCAGACAGTGAAGAGCCTGTTATGGAATACATTCACCGACTGGCAAGGGTTCAGGAGAAAGTTGCTGACAAAATCATTATGATACCGCGTATCTATACCAATAAGCCCCGGACAACAGGCAAAGGCTACAAGGGCATGCTCCACCAGCCGGACCCTGAGAAACAGCCGGATCTTCTGGAAGGCCTGATCGCCATCCGCAAGCTCCACGCAAGAGCTATCGAAGAAACCGGACTTACCTGTGCCGATGAAATGCTCTACCCTGAGAATCACCGCTACCTCTCTGACCTGCTCAGTTATGTAGCTGTAGGCGCCCGCTCCGTAGAAGACCAGATTCACCGTCTTACAGGTAGTGGTGTCGGCATCCCATGCGGTATGAAGAACCCAATGAGCGGAGATATCTCCGTCATGCTTAATTCCATTGAGGCTGCCCAGAGCCCGCAGATGTTTGTCTACAGGGGCTGGGAAGTCAAAACGCCCGGCAATCCACTGGCCCATGCTATTCTCCGCGGTGCTGTCAATGAACACGGCAACAATATCCCGAACTACCATTTTGAGAATCTCAGCCGTCTCTATGACAACTATGCCGAAAAAGGCCTTGAGAATATGGCCTGCATCATTGACACCAACCACTCCAACTCCAGCAAGCAGTACATGGCACAGATTCGTATCGCCAACGAAGTCATGCACAGCCGCCGTCACTCCGATGACATCAAAAAGCTTGTCAAGGGCTTCATGATTGAGAGCTATCTGGAAGACGGCAGTCAGAAGATCGGCGAAGGCGTATTCGGCAAATCCATTACTGACCCTTGCCTTGGCTGGGAAAAAACGGAGGCGCTGATTTACAGTATTGCGGAGCAGTTGTAAAATATAAGGCGGCTGCCCTAGTCATAGAACGAAATAAAAAACGGTTATTTTACACAGGCACGTTTGCACTGCCAACGTTTGGCAGCGGTACATAAGGCAGTATAAAACACTGCCTAAGTACCGGCCAACGTTGAAGCACCTATGTAGAATAACCGTTTTTTATTTCTTCTCTTTTGTGTATTGAGGCAGCCGCGTGATGGTCATTTTCAATCAACAGTTATGCTCCTCAATGATGTAAATCAACTTTTAGATAAAATAAATTTCTTGGCTCACAAATGTGCAGCAAATTCTTCACCGCAGTCCTCTACCATTCGAGTAATGCACCACACAGGCGTCCGATATGAAAGCATTTCTGGTGTCTGAACATGATAGACAGGCGTTGGAGATTAAGGTCGGAGTGCTCGACTTCCCGAGCGTAACTATGAGCGGCATCAGCGATTGCCTCAAAGGAAAGCTGACCTTTTTCTGCTGCTTTGGCGCAGACCATGTCTTCTATGAGCATGGTGCTGATGACGGCCAGTTTGACTTTTGAATACGGCATTCCATCATAGACAGCGCCCGCAAAATATACGTAAATGAAGTAACTGAGCAGCTGTTCTGCTATTTTGTCCGGCATCCGGTACTGGTGCAGTGCTTCGTATTGTTTCCTGCCGCCGCCAAATAAAACCTTCTCATAATGTCTGACTTTCTTCGGCCAGTCTGCTGACAGGACTTCCAGTTTGTGCAGACTGGCAAACATCTCTTTCATGACATGGTAGCGACTGCCGGGATTTTCCCATCTTTCTTTCAGATAAGCACACATCCTGTCTGCCGCCCCTTCTGAAAGATAATGGTCATATATATTCTCCAGTCCAAACAACTGCCCCGCATTGATATTTCTCTGCAAATGATGGCCCATGGACAGCATCTGTATCATTCGCACTGCCATCGGTACGTTTTCATTTTCTATCAGTTTCCAGAAAGCATCCCGGCCGTCTAAAAGCTGTGAAAAAAGCAGTTCATCAAAATCCCCATAGTCCTCTGAATGCCCTTTTTTCTCATCATAAATGAGATTCAGTCTGTCCTGTGACAAAATCATCCGCGCTGCCTCCGGGCATGACAAAGACAATGACAATTCCCTGACATTTTCATATTCTTCTTCATGCCTCGGATACTGTCTACATGTTTTACAAAACAGTTTTTCCCCGGCTTCCGTATAAATATCGCAGAGATTTTCCTCATTTAGGAAAGCACATCTTCTGTCATACTGCTTAAAACTTTTTCTCTTAAAATTAATTGAATTGCGCAGACGATTACCGAAACCGCCGGGATATTTCTTATACTTTTCAAGGGTTTTGTCATCAATGACAATCTCCCATCCCGCACAGCACGTATCCGGACATTCTCCGCCGATACATGTAAACTGCCGGTAATAATCCGGATATACATACTCCATTGTCGTCACTCCCTGTTGTCTTTTTATTCTTTATTCATTTCGGCCACATTCTATTAAACACAGGATTCCATATCATTTGTTTCAATTCTATATGTTCCTGCCAATACCCAATTCTTATATCGTACATCCATCCACACTGCAAACAGTCAGCCGATCACCATCCACCTTAAACTGCACATTTCGCCCGGCAAAATTAACGCCATACACTCGCTCCGGATCATTCTGATAAGCCGGTCTCGGATCCTGGGCCAATACCCCCAGCAGTGCTTCTCGTTTATCCGACGGAAAAAGCATCAGAAATTCCGAAGCACATGACACTTTCAGCCTATAATCCTTGAACTGTCCGCTGAAGCCGCCAAGTGCCTCCGGATGGCAGTCCACATGAGGCAGATAGGGTTTAATATCATAAATTGGCGTGCCGTTCATCATGTCAATACCCGAAACGATGATCACAGGTCCCTCATCTGTCTGAAGCTGAATGTCCTCTATTTTCACAGAAGACACGCCTACCGGATTCGGTCGGAAAGGAGAACGTGTAGCAAAAACACCCGCTTTTTTGTTGCCGCCCAGCCTTGGCGGACGCACCGTCGGTGACCATTTATTTCTGGGTGATTCCGAAAATCCCCACAAAAGCCACAGCCACGAATAACCCTCTATCCCGGAGAGTGCCTCCGGCACACGATATTCCGGCTCAAATATTATCTTCCCGGTCAGTTTAGGAACCAGTCCACTCTGCCTCGGCACACCAAACTTCTCGCCAAAATCCGTATAAATTCTGGCTATAACTTTTAATGTTAAATTGTCCATTTAGATTTTGCTCCTGCTTCTCATACCCTTCAGAACCTGGCTAATCGCACTGCCCTTTAATGGCTTGTACGGACGTCCCTGCAGCAGAAGCTGCTTAACCTGAATATCCCGGAGATTTTTGACATCTTTCTCATAAGGATTCTCTGATAAAATAACCATATCTGCGATTTTACCGGTTTCCAGGCTGCCTCGTTCTTTTTCATCGAAGGTTGTATAATAACCGTTATACGTGCACATTTTAAGTGCCTCCTGTACAGTCAGGGATTCTTCCGGGACACTATGATTGCAGGCACGATACATCCATTCAATCGGATCCGGGTCGGTACACGGGCCATCCGAACCGGCACTCATCATGATGCCATGTTCCGTAAATGTCCGCAGCGGATTCAGCCGCTGACTTCTCTCGCCAAGAATATCTTCCAGGTATTCATCCGGTTCCTGAGGCCAATCGATAAATGCGCTCTGTACCGGCAACAAAATATGATATTTCTCACAGATATCGATGCCTTCTTTCGTCGGCAGGCAGGCATGGATAATGGCATGTCTGTGATCTTCCCGCGGATAATCATCCAAAGCCGCTTTCAAAGCTCTGGTGGCCTGATCAAAAGCCGCATCACCGATGGCATGCATCTCTATCTGCAGTCCGGCACGATTGGCCTTTTTGCAGAATTCTGCCACCTGCGCATCACTGTAGTACAAAACACCTTTGCTGTCGCTGTTCTCATAAGGCACACGAAGCGCTGCATCCTTTGAACCAAAGCAGCCGTCTAACGCAGTGGCAAAACATCCGCCCACTCTCGGCAGATGCCGTTTCTGTACTTTCTTCACATCCATGGTTTGGAAAAAGACACGCATCTGCATACCGTTATTCAGCCCACGTCCAAACCATCTCTCCAAATCCACATCCAGATCTCTGACAAACCCCACCCCACTTACCGTGTGGATCATTCCGATTCCTTTGGAGGCCATATAATCAATGGCTTTCTGCATATTTTTTAACAACTGTGGTACTGAAATCGAATTCGTCACATAATCCGAAATGGCAAAAAAGGCTTCCTGATTCATTTCCCCTGTATCCGCATGGCAGCCACGAAGCCCCGACACTTTATCCTTCACCTGCTCATAGAGTTTCGTATTCACAACGCAGGCATGTCCATCATATTTCCCCATGAAAACCGGTTTATCCGGACAAACCCGGTCCAGCTCATTTCGGTTGACAAGCCTTCTTTCCTTAACCGAATAGGGTGATGCACCAAAACCGATCAGCATCTTCTGGTCACTTTTCTTTGCAAAATCAGACAGCATCGAAAGAATCTCTTCATTACTGGCAGCATTCATGACATTCAATCCTGCATGAAATGTGGAAAAACTCGCAAAGTGAATATGGCTGTCCGTGAAGGCCGGAATCAATGCTTTCTTTCCAAGCCGCTCATGACGAACAGAGATATATCTTTCCGGCAATTCATCTCCTACATATAAAATTCTGCCGCCATCTTCTACAAGATAACGTGCTACCTGATCATTGGCATCGCACGTCAGAATCGCACCTTCATAAACCTTCATATGAATCCCTCCTGTTCGTAATCATTACTGCTTTTATTTTAGCACGACAAAAGATGCCTGACAACATTCTGTCATCAGACATCTTTTGAAACATTCACATTTTAATTATTCGCTTGTTTATTCAATTCAAATACACCTAAAATCAGGCCTCTAAACACTTCTTATAATCCCATCTGAGCAAGAACAATGAAAAGACCACATGTGATAAATGGGATAATAATCTGTGTAATCGCAATATCAAAGTAGGCTTCCTTATGTGTCAGCTTGCAGATACCAAGCAATGTAATCTGAGCACCCTGGTGAGGCAGAGTATCCAGTGTACCTGCTGCAATTGTAGCGATACGATGAATGTAAGGTAATTTTGCACCAAGTGCAAGATATGTATCTGTCAGTGCGTTAAACGCAACACCCATACCACCTGAAGCAGAACCGCAGGCACCGGCACAGATAGCAACTGTAATCATAACGAATACAAGTGGAGGCATTGACATACCCTTTAATGCTGTAACAAGATCTGCAAATCCCTGTGTATTCTTAACAACACCACCGAAACCAACAACGATGGCTGTATTCAGAATGGCAACACCGGAGTCTGCTGCACCTTTATTGAAAACTTTCACCCACTGTTCAATACCGCCCTTGACGAATTTGAACATCAGAATAGCTGCTAATGCAACCCCTGCAAATACAGATGGCACAACATCAAGATGAAAGCCATTAAACAGAACAAGAATCAGAATAATAGGAATGAATGCGATTACCCAGTGCGGCAAATCTTCACGTCCCTGAATGTTCAAATCTTCTGCTGACAGCTGTGTCTTTAATCTTGCATCATCAAAATAATAACCGTTCTTTGTGAACTTGCGGGCACGATACTCAAGCCATACAAAGATTAACAGGAATTCAATAATGGATACAATCAGAGATGGTAAAAATGCAGCTGTTGATAAAGTACCAAGACTCTTGATCGCAATAACATTCTGAATGGACGGAGAACCCGGTGCTGACATGGACCATGTCCAGCAGCCTGCTGAAATTGCAGCCGGAATCAGTCGTCTTGTCAGATTGGATTCCTTGAAAAGGTTCAGTGCAATCGGATAAATAACGAAGAATACAACGAAACCGCTGACACCACCAAAAGTAAGAATACCTGTGATACACATGATAATAGGAGCTACAAACTTACCATGACATAAGCCGCCGATAAATCGTGCAATAGATTCTGCAGCACCTGTAAACTGGTAAACCGCACCAAACAATGCACCGACAAAGAATGTCAGGAAATACTTAGAAACGTAATCTGCTGCCGCCGGCATGAACATATCCTGCAAGCCTTCCATGATCGGAATACCTGAACAGATTAATACAAAAATCGTCACTACCGGCGCAAGAATCAATGCACTTAACTGCTTAAACGCCAGCAATGCAAAGAGAATAATGGCAATTAATAACACAAGAATACCAAAATTCATAATAGCAATCCTCCTTTTATTTGTCTAATTGTGATCATCCACTCTCTTTTGAATAACCACTTTCCTTATCTCACATAATGCCTGCCCTTCACCTGTGAAATAATTTCTTACACTAACTATTAAGCAAATAATATGCCAACTTTTTAACATGCTGTAAAATGAGGATTTTCAGCCATTTTATCGTTTGTTTTTCTTGTATTTATGTGTTTTTATTTCTAATATCGTGTCATTTTTGACACATAATTTATTTTCAATTTCTTATGTGTACTGATTTTTTTCTCATACACACATCATTTTTGAATTTTTACCGATTCTTTATCGTCTGCAATTGCTTTCTTCTGACAAGAATATAACAAAGAATATGAACACCACCGGTAATAATCCAGGTAATTGGATAGGAAATGTACAGCATCCAAAGACTTCTGTGAATCTGAAACGCAGTAAAAATCCACACAATCCGCAGGCCGCAGGCACCGATCAGAGAAACAATCATTGGCATCAACGAATAACCGACACCGCGGAGTGCACCCACCATTGTATCCATAATGCCGCATAAAAAGTAAGCCGTACAGATTACAGCCATTCGGTCCTTTCCAAACTGAATCACATTGGGATCCGATGAATAAATAGACAGCAGTGTGTCTCCGGCAAGCCATGCTCCCACACCGAAAATAAGACCTACAGATATCACCAGTCCCTGACATATAAACAGCACCTTATGAATTCGTTTTTCCTCGCCAGCGCCATAATTCTGGCTTGTAAAACTCATAGCGGTCTGCTGAAAAGTATTCATGGATATATAAATAAAGTTTTCGATATTCATAGAGGCGGTATTGCCTGCCATGGCCGTGGAACCAAAGGAATTGATGGATGACTGGATCAATACATTGGACAGTGAAAAAACGACACCCTGCATCCCCGCCGGAAGGCCGATCTGCATGATCTGACGCAATTTACCTTTAACAATTCCCAGCTGATGCAGATCCAGATGGCAGCACCCCTGACTTCTCATCAGGCAGCGAATGATCAATGCCGCAGAGATATACTCCGCAATCACCGTTGCCAGTCCGACACCTGCTACACCCAGATGGCAAACAATAACAAAAAACAGATTAAAGCAAACATTAATAATCCCTGCCGTCACCAGATAGAACAACGGCCTTTTCGTATCTCCCACTGCACGAAGGATAGAACTGCCAAAATTATACAGCAGTGTCGCCGGCATGGCCAGAAAGTAAATCTTCAGATATAAACTGGACTGATCCAGAACATCATCCGGTGACCCCATCCAGATCAGAAGTGTTCTTGTCACAGTCACGCCAAGAATCAAAAGAAAAATACCACTGACCATACTCAGAGTAATAGCTGTATGTACCGTTTCATTCACTTCATCATCTCTTCCGGCACCATGAAAACGGGCCACAAGAACATTGGCACCCACAGAAAATCCGATAAAAAGATTAATCAGCAGGTTGATCAATGAACTGGTGGATCCCACTGCAGCCAATGCCGTACTGCCGACAAATCGGCCAACCACAATAATATCTGCTGCATTAAACAGCAGTTGCAAAATGCCGGACAACATCAATGGAATTGAAAAGCGGATAATCTTTCCAAACAGCGGTCCGTGACACATATCAATTTCATAAGACTGACTCATTTATTCACACTCCTCGTATTATATAGTAGTAGTGTTTAGAGACCCTCTCCAAGGTCTTCATAACTATTAAGTCATAGTCCTTTTCTTTACCTTTTCTACAGGTTCGACTATGATATATAAGGTGCTGTGGAT
>NZ_JAMOKJ010000031.1:0-18183 GCF_023656595.1 Coprococcus intestinalis
TGAGCACCAATAATGATGCTCTTTTCGTCATACAGTTTTCAAGGTTCAAATATATCTGAAATGCATTTCTGCAATTCATTCAAAAAATTTTCATTTTAGACTTGACTTTTAATAGTTAGTCTTCTCTATAGATAAAATGCTTTATCTCATCTGTATTTTCTTTGTATTTTCATTCGAGGCTATACAGGCCTTAAAATTCGGCGTACAAAAAGCAGCCCAAACTATGAGCTGCTCTAGTATTATAGACCTGTTAATTACGAATTTCAAGCTATCCGGCTTGTATTTTTTTATTTTCTATTGACATCTCGCCTTTGAATGTTATAATTCTAATTGTTTGAATTATAACATTTTGAAACAGAATCTTATGATTTCATTTCGATTTACCGCAAGAAAGGATTATTTTATGTCACCTTTATCTTTTCATTATCTTTCCATGGCCGTTCATTCCATGATACAGAAAAATTTCATGGAACAGGTTAAGTCATCCGGTCTGACCTCCGGTCAGCCTAAAGTTCTGGATTATCTTCGGGATCACAACGGCGCCAATCAGAAAGAAATTGCCGCTGCCTGCCATATTGAGCCTGGCTCACTCACCTCCGTACTTAATCGCATGGAAGAAAAGGGACTCATTGAGCGACGCATGCTGGACGGCAATCGCAGGACGTTTTATATCTTTATGACAGATGAAGGCAGTCGTCTGAAAGATCTGGTCGAAGATAATTTTGCTTCTATTGAAAAAAAAGCCTTCAGAAATATCAGCTCTGAAGAGCAGGCCTCTTTTATGGAAACATTCTCAAAAATATATGAAAATCTAATGAACAAAGGAGACACCACCCATGAATAAGCTCAAACGTTACATTATCTTTCTTATCGGATTGTTCATCAATTCCCTTGGCGTAAGTCTAATTACCAAAGCTAATCTCGGTACATCCCCTATTTCTTCTATCCCATATGTACTGAGCCTGAATTTTCCGTTGACCCTCGGTAATTTCACCATTATTTTCAGTCTTTTGCTGATTTTTCTGCAGCTGCTGATTCTCCGCAAAAATTTCAAACCGGAATACTATCTTCAGATTCCTGTTTCCATTTTATTCGGCTATTTCATTGACTTCACTATGATTCTGATGGCTTTTGTTCAGCCGGAATCTTATCCGTCTAAAATTATTTATCTATTGATAGGATGTGTCATTCTGGGATTCGGCGTATATATTGAAGTCCTGGCAGATGTCGTCATGCTGCCCGGCGAATCTTTTGTTCGTGCCATCGTTCAGACATGGAACCGTGAATTCGGCAGCACAAAAGTCTGTTTTGATGTTTCCATGGCTGTGATTGCCGCTGTACTTTCATTTGTACTGGCTCATCGTCTGGATGGCGTCCGTGAAGGTACTGTTATCGCTGCACTTTTAGTCGGTTTTATTGCCAGACAATTCGGCAAAGCTCTGACTTTCGTCAAACCGCTTCTATTCCCGGAAGATTATGCCAAATCCGCTGAAGAAGAATCTTCTGGTAAAAATGCAAAAACAACAGCCAATTCCTCTGAATACGCCTCTGTTATTACCATCGGCCGACAGTACGGCAGCGGTGGAAGCGAGCTCGGACAGATTCTGGCCGACAAGCTTGGCTATAATTTTTATGATAAGGATGAGCAAAAAAAATCTAACAGAGAAAGAAGCCAAGAATCTGATTCTCAAGGAGGAACGCCGCAGAGCAGATAATTATCATTATTATACAAGACAGATATGGGGCGCTTCCGCCAATTACCATCTGTCTTTGGATACATCGCTTGGTTATGATTATGTCATGGATGTTATTCTGGAAACAGCAAAAAGACTTAAATAGTCCATCCCCTCTTGTCATCATGACAAAAAAAATATATAATAAGCTCGAAATACATACAGGCATCGTCTTTTTCAGACGGTGCTTGCTTTCGTTAAATATAAGCAAAGGAGCTTCCAATAATGAACGAATTGAAATGGGCAGTACTGGGCACCGGCGTGATTGCCAATGAAATGGCACAGGCCCTCCACAATATGGGCCGTACATTGTACGGTGTCTGCAACCGAACTAACGACAAAGCCGTATCTTTCGCTAAGAAATATCATGTTGAAAAGGTTTATACATCTTACAACGAAATGTATGAAGATTCGTCTGTAGATGTCATTTACATTACAACACCCCACAACACCCACTATGAATTTATCCGTCAGTCTCTGCTTCACGGCAAACATGTGCTTGCCGAAAAATCCATTACCCTTAACAGCAGTGAATTGAATAAGCTTAAAGCACTGGCCGATGAAAAGGGCCTTGTTCTGGCAGAAGCCATGACAATCTGGCATATGCCGCTCTACAAAAAGCTCTGGCAGATTGTCGAAAGCGGTCAGATTGGCCGACCTCAGATGATCACGATGAATTTCGGAAGTTTCAAGGATTACGATATGACAAACCGTTTCTTCAACATTTCCCTGGCTGGCGGCGCTATGCTGGATATCGGTGTGTATGCATTGAGTATTGTCCGAAGTTTTATGTGTGAATCACCGGATCAGATTCTCAGCCAGATGAAACCGGCACCAACAGGATGTGATGAACAGGCATCCATTCTGCTGATGAATCCTTCCGGCCAGATGGCCACAGTTGCCCTTTCCATGCACTCAAAGCAGCCAAAACGCGCGATGATCAGCTGTGAAAAAGCATATATCGAAATTATGGAATATCCCAGAGCCGATCATGCTGTCATTGTTGACGCTGAAACCGGAAAGCAGACCATCATTGAGGCCGGTCGCACCTCCAATGCGCTCCAATATGAACTTGAAGATATGGAAACAGCGATTCTTACAGGCAATACGGCGATCATGAAACTCCGGGAATCTTCTGATGTCATGGATATTATGACAAAACTCCGCAGCGACTGGGGATTGTTTTATCCTGAAGAAATCCATTCATAATGACTACTCAATCTATATGCAGATATCTCCATGATATCTGCATATTTTTTTATGTAATTGGAAATTCCGAGGAATTCCCTATTACATAAAAAGGCACTAACGCGCCTGTGATGCGCACTCGCGCAAAGATGTAGATTGTCGCAAGCGACCGCGCTCGGCGCGAGAATGTGCTTTAGCACATTCTTTTTTATCTTATTCGTTTCAAACTGCGGACAGAATTTGTCAAATATGCTATAATGAAGTTTACGATTACAGCAGGCTGCGGCTATTTCGGCCTGCTATACGCTGTGCAGCACGAACATGCATTCACAGCTGAAAGGAGTTTTCATGGCAATTACCAGAATGACTGTTATCAAAGCCTCCACTGATGCAGATTATCGAAAAGGTCAGGATATTTTTTTGATCGATAAGCGCATTAAAAACTTTGAAACGGATATTAACACACTGACAGGTACCCCTATGATCACCGCTACTGTCCTTGATGCAGACGGCAGTGAACATGAAACCCAGGTATCCATCGATGAAGATGAGAGCCAGATTGTCGGCAGCTTATGTTCCTGCTCCGATTTTTACCAATCAGAAGGGCTCTGCTGCCACTGCGTCGCTATCCTTTTGAAATATATCTCCAGACGACATATTCAAATAAGCTTTCCGGCAAAAAAACAAAATCGGATTGGCCAGACATTGATTGAATCTTATATTCATCAATCTTCCGGCACCCACTATCCTGCTGAAGCATCTGAAACCAAAGTTCTGATTGAATTGGAGCCAATTCTTCATAAACAATATCATAAACTTTCCGTCGACTTCAAGATCGGCACCGGCAAGAAATACGTCATCAAAGACTTGCTGGAGTTTGCCCGCCTTATTCGTCAAGGTGAATTATTTCAATATGGAAAGAATCTGAAATTTTTCCATGAACCTGAGGCTTTCACTACTGAGAGCCGCAACATGCTGGCGTTTATTATGCAGCGGATTGAAGAGTACGAATACCATTTCCACTGTGTTCAGGACAGCACTTATCGTTTCCAGACAATGAAAGCACTGCGTTACCTTCCGCTGTCTCCAACCGCTGTCGACATGTTTCTGAATATGATGATCGGACATACGCTTCAGTTTGATCTCGATGATCATATCCGGACCATTTATGTTACAGATGGAGACCCGGAACTTACGCTTGAACTCAAAGCCGAAGATAGTGACACCTACCATCTGACCATCGAAGATTGTCTGATACTCTCCGGTGCCCAGACATTCTGGATTCTAAAAGATAAAATCCTGTATCGCTGCTCAGAAGCCTTCAAAAAGGACATGCAGCCCTATCTGACAGAGTTAAATCGCCAGAAGATCCGTGAAATCACACTTTCCGAGAAACAACTTCGACCTTTTTACGGCAGTGTACTGAAGCATCTGGAAGCCCATACGGATTTTCACACTGAAGGTGTTGATCTGACCGATTATGAACCGCCTGAAGCGCATTTCAGTATTTACCTTGACAATCCGGCTGAAAATATCATCAGTTGTACAGCTTATGCTCGTTATGGTGAAGAAACATTTTCTCTTGCCACGCCTATCTCCTGTGAAGATGGTTTCCGTGATGCCTCTATGGAGAACAGAATCCTGACGGCTATTCAGACTTATTTTCAGCCTGCCGCAGTATCCGGGAATGAAGATTCCCCTGTTGCTGATGCTGATTTTATCATCAGTCATGATGATCAGGCTGCTTTCCTCTTTCTGGAACAGGGACTGCCTCATTTTTACGAACTGGCTGAAGTTTTCATATCTTCGAATATGAAACGCATACGCATCCTGTCAGCGCCGCGGACCGCTGTCGGTGTTTCCGTCTCTAACGGTCTGCTGGAAATAGATATCCACTCTGACAGTCTTCCTTATGAAGAGCTGGCCGGCATTCTGAACAGTTACAGACGCCGACAGAAATACTACAAATTGAAATCCGGAGAATTTCTCAAATTGGAGAATAATTCTCTGAGCGTTTTGTCTGAATTAGCTGACGGGCTTCGGCTCTCTGAACAGGCTATCCGTGGTGGCAGGATTTCTGTGCCTTTATATCGCGCATCCTATATTGATGCCGTTCTTACCAGCCACAACAGTGATATACAGTCCCATAGAGACCGTTATTTCAAATCACTGATTCGTGATATGAAATCTGTGGCTGACAGCGATTATGAAGTTCCTGATGCCATGAAACCCATTCTGCGTGACTATCAGAAAACCGGCTATCGCTGGCTCTGTACCATTGCACAGCTTGGATTTGGCGGTATCCTTGCTGACGATATGGGACTTGGAAAAACTTTGCAGATCATCACACTATTGGAACATGCCAGACTTGAAGCGATATCCAAAACTGTCGATTTGACAGATACTGCTTCCCATACAGCATGTCCGCCTCCTGTCAGTCTGATCGTCTGCCCTTCGTCACTTGTTTACAACTGGGACAGTGAAATCGAGCATTTCGCACCCACTCTGAAAACCTTGCTCATCACCGGTACTGCCCAGGAACGGCAGGAATTACTGACACACTATGCGGATTATGATGTACTCATCACTTCCTACGACATGCTGAAACGTGACATTGCAAGCTATGACAATCTTCATTTTCATTATCAGATTATCGATGAAGCGCAATATATCAAAAACCATCGTACTCAGGCAGCACGTTCTGTCTGCAGCATCCACTCTGTCACACGTTTTGCTCTGACCGGTACCCCGATAGAAAACCGCCTCAGTGAATTGTGGAGCATTTTTGAATATTTGATGCCGGGATTTCTATATCCTTATGCTTATTTCCGTTCAGAATTGGAACAGCCGATTGTAGAAAATAAAGATCAAATTGCCGCCACAAGACTTCAGCAGCTTGTTCGTCCATTTATCATGCGCCGTCTGAAAACAGATGTCTTAAAGGAACTGCCGGACAAACTGGAGCATGCGGTTTATGCCCAGATGACGGATGAACAGAACAAGCTTTACACTGCCAATACACTGAAGCTCCAGAAAGATCTGGAACAGCAGAGCGACAGTATGTTTAAGACGAGTAAAATCCAAATTTTAGCTGAATTAACCAAACTGCGCCAACTTTGCTGCGACCCGTCCTTAATCTATCAGAATTACCATGGCGGCTCAGCGAAACTGGATACCTGTATCCAGCTCATTGAAAATGCCATGGCTGGCGGCCACAAAATTCTTCTGTTTTCACAGTTCACATCTATGCTGGATGTGATTGAACGCCGCCTGAAAGCAGAGCGCATTCTCTACTATCGACTGGACGGCAGTACAAAGAGTGAGCAGCGCACCCGCCTTGTCAATGCTTTTAATGAAAACAAAATTCCTGTTTTCCTGATTTCTCTAAAAGCCGGTGGAACAGGTCTCAATCTTACCGGAGCAGATATCGTCATCCACTATGACCCATGGTGGAACGCAGCTGCCCAAAATCAGGCAACAGACCGGGCACACCGTATCGGTCAAACACATACAGTCACTGTCTACAAGCTGATTGCCCGACATACTATTGAAGAAAAGATTCTGGAACTGCAGGAAAACAAAAAGACTCTGTCTGATCAGATACTGTCAGAAAAAGGCGTTACTGCCAGCCAGCTGACAAAAGAGGAACTGCTGAAGCTTCTCCAAAATTAAAATGAAAAAAACCGAGTTTTTAATCGTCTGATTTCACATAATGTTTTGCAAACAGGCTCATCACCAAACGTTTTCAGAACATTATGTGAAATCAGGCTCGTTAAAAACTCGGGGTTTCTCTTATTTTTATTTATCCGGAGTATCGCAGCAGTACTTCATTCAAATTTATAGAAATTCCCAGTACTACACGACTGCTCCTAGAAAATCGAAGATTTTTACTTATCTCTTTCAAGAAATTTCCTGATGTAAATACCTGTATAGGAGTTCGGATTCTCAGCGATTTCTTCCGGTGTACCGCAGGCAACGATTGTTCCGCCTCTTGCACCACCCTCAGGACCAACATCTATAATATAATCTGCTGTTTTGATGACATCCAGATTGTGCTCAATGACAACGACGGTGTTGCCGCCTTCAGCCAGTCTTCTGAGGATTTCTGTCAGTTTGTGAACATCGGCAAAATGAAGACCGGTTGTCGGCTCATCCAGAATGTAAATAGTACGTCCTGTGCTGCGCTTGCTGAGCTCTGTTGCCAGTTTGATGCGCTGTGCCTCACCGCCGGATAATGTGGTGGATGGCTGACCCAGTTTGATATAGGAAAGTCCCACGTCATTCAGCGTTTCCAGTTTTCTTCGAATAGACGGTACATTTTCAAAGAACTTCACAGCTTCTTCAACCGTCATATCCAACACTTCATAAATATTCTTGCCTTTGTATTTCACTTCCAGTGTTTCTCTATTGTAACGCTTACCATGGCAAACCTCGCACGGTACATAAATATCTGCCAGGAAATGCATCTCAATCTTGATAATACCGTCACCGGCACAGGCTTCACATCTTCCACCCTTCACGTTAAAGCTGAAACGTCCTTTCTTGTAACCTCGCTCTTTGGCATCTACAGATGATGCAAATAAATCACGGATCAAGTCAAACACGCCGGTATAAGTTGCCGGATTAGAACGCGGTGTACGTCCAATCGGGGACTGATCAATATTGATCACCTTGTCCAGCTGCTCCATCCCCATAATATCATCATGCTTGCCCGGATGAATGGTTCGCGCATGATTCAGATCTCTCGCCAGACGCTTGTAAAGGATTTCATTTACTATGGAACTCTTTCCCGAACCGGATACACCTGTCACACAAGTCATCACTCCCAATGGAATATCTACATTAATATGCTTCAGATTATTCTCTGCTGCACCGATAATATGCAAAAATCCAGTTGGCTGTCGTCTCTGCGATGGCACCGGAATTCGAATGCGGCCGCTTAAATAAGCGCCCGTCACAGACTTCTCGCATTTCATAATATCCTGTGCTGTACCTTCTGCAACAAGATATCCGCCATGCTCACCGGCTCCCGGACCAATATCCACAATCCAGTCCGCTTCCAACATCGTATCTTCATCATGCTCAACGACGATCAGCGTATTACCTAGATCTCTCAGATTCTTCAGGGTCTTCAGCAGCTTATCATTATCTCTCTGATGCAGGCCGATACTTGGTTCATCCAGAATGTAGGCCACTCCAACAAGCCCAGATCCTATCTGTGTTGCCAGTCGAATACGCTGTGCTTCACCACCGGACAGTGTCGCTGTTGCTCTTGAAAGCATCAGATAATCCAGACCAACATCAATCAAAAAACCAAGCCTTGACCGTATTTCCTTGATGACCTGATCACCGATCAAATGCTGCTGTTTCGTTAATTCCAACCGGTCCATAAAGGCATTCAGATCGGTAATGGACATCTCTGTCAACTCACTGATATTCTTGCCGCCGATCGTCACCGCCAGCGATTCTTTCTTCAAACGTCTGCCGCCGCACTCTTTACACGGGGTAATAGTCATGAAATTCTCATACTCCTGCTTCGTCAGCTCTGAACCGGTTTCTCTGTATCGTCGCTCCACATTCTTAATCATGCCTTCGAATGCCACATCATAAACGCCTTCACCGCGCTGACCGCGATAATGAACACGTACTTCCCGTCCACCGGTACCATGAAGAATCACATCTTGAATTTCCTGTGGATAATCCCTGAAGGGTGTATCCAGATCAAAATGATAAGCCTCCGCCAAAGCCACAAGAATAGCGTGAGTAAAACTGGACGCATCTGCCGCAGACTGCCATCCCATCACCGCAATCGCTCCCTGGGAAATGCTCAATGACGTATCCGGAATCATCAATTCCGGTGAAAATTCCATCTTATACCCCAGACCATGACACACCGGACATGCACCAAAAGGATTATTAAATGAAAAGCTTCTCGGTTCAATCTCCTCAAAACTGATCCCACAGTCCGGGCAGGAAAAGCTCTGACTGAAAGTCATAGATTCTTCCTGATCCGGCAAATCCACAACTGCCAGTCCCTCGGCCAGTTTCAGCGTTGTCTCGAGAGAATCTGTCAAACGCTTCTCGATACCTTCCCGCACCATCAGTCGGTCTACAACAATGGAAATATTGTGCTTCTTATTCTTCTCAAGCTTAATCTCTTCCGACAATTCATACTGATGGCCATCCACCATCACACGCACATACCCACTCTTCCTTGCCTGATCAAAAATCTTCACATGCTCGCCTTTTCGGCCCCGGACAACCGGTGCCAACAGCTGGATCTTCGTCCTCTCAGGTAATGCCATAACAGCATCCACCATCTGATCAACCGTTTGTTTTTTAATCTCCTTGCCGCATTTCGGACAATGGGGCGTACCGATTCTAGCATATAACAATCGATAATAATCATAAATCTCTGTCACTGTTCCCACCGTTGAGCGCGGATTGCGGTTGGTAGACTTCTGATCAATGGAAATAGCAGGGGAAAGTCCTGAAATACTCTCCACGTTTGGCTTCTCCATCTGCCCAAGGAACTGTCTCGCATAGGAAGACAACGACTCCATATACCTTCGCTGTCCTTCCGCATAAATCGTATCAAAGGCCAATGAAGACTTACCAGAACCACTGAGCCCCGTCAATACCACCATCTTATTGCGCGGTATCTTCACATCAATGCCTTTTAAGTTATGTTCTCTGGCACCCTTTATATCTATATAATCCTTCTGTGTCAATTCTGACATTGTCGTTTCCTTTCTCAATCTTCTTCTATTTCATGAAGCATTTTCTTCAGTTCCATAATCTTATCTCTCAGCATAGCCGCCTTCTCAAAGTCAAGCTCTGCCGCAGCAGAATGCATCTGTTTCGTCAGCTTGCGAATGGTCGTGTTCAGTTCCTTATAACTCATGGATTCTGCATCTTTAATAAAGCTTTCTTCTGACTTGTCTGCCGCCTCAGAAATGCTGATCAAATCTCTGACAGCCTTCTGTATGGTCTTCGGTGTAATGCCATGGGCCTCATTATAAGACTGCTGAATGGCACGCCTTCGATTTGTCTCAGTAATGGCCTTATTCATGGAATCTGTAATCCTATCCGCATACATGATCACATGCCCCTCTGTATTACGGGCTGCACGGCCAATGGTCTGAATAAGTGATGTCTCGGAACGCAAAAATCCTTCCTTATCTGCATCAAGAATCGCCACCAGCGTAATCTCCGGAATATCCAGACCTTCTCGCAAAAGATTAATCCCCACAAGTACATCAAATACATTCAATCGAAGATTTCTCACAATTTCTGACCGCTCCAACGTATCAATATCCGAATGCAGATACCGGACACGGATGCCAAGTTCTTTCATATAATCCGTCAAATCCTCGGCCATTCGCTTCGTCAATGTGGTGATCAACACCTTATGGCCATGCTCAATTTCTTTATTCACCTCGGAGATCAGATCATCAATCTGCCCCTCCACAGGGCGTACACTAATCTCAGGATCCAGCAATCCGGTTGGTCGAATCACCTGCTCAGCCCTTAACAGTTCATGCTCACCCTCATAAACATTCGGAGTTGCAGATACAAAAAGCATCTGGCTGATATGCGACTCAAACTCATCAAAATTCAATGGTCGGTTATCTTTGGCAGATGGCAGTCTGAAACCATAATCTACCAATGTTGTCTTTCGTGACTGGTCACCGGCATACATGCCCCGCACCTGCGGAATCGTAATATGCGACTCATCCACAATCATCAGAAAATCATCCGGGAAATAATCCAACAGTGTATGCGGCGGCTCTCCCGGCTTCAATCCCGACAAATGTCTGGAATAATTCTCTATTCCGGAACAAAAGCCTGTTTCACGCATCATCTCTATATCAAACTTCGTTCTCTCTGCAATACGCTGTGCCTCCAGAAGCTTGTCTTCACGCTTAAACCATTCCACACGCTCTTTCAATTCTTCTTCAATCGCACATATGGCCTTCTCCATCTTCTCCGGTGCAACGACATAATGTGATGCCGGGAAAATAGCCACATGCTCCAGTCTGGCCTTCACATTGCCCGTCAATGCATCAAATTCCGTAATTCTGTCAATCTCATCTCCAAAAAATTCTACTCTAACCGCTGTATCTGTTGCATTAGCCGGAAAAATCTCCACCACATCACCGCGCACTCTGAAAGTACCGCGCTTAAAATCCATGTCATTGCGCACATACTGAATGTCAATCAGCTTGCGGATCACTTCATCCCTGTCTTTCAACATACCCGGGCGCAGAGAAATCACCATCTCCTGATAGTCAATCGGACTGCCCAGACCATAAATACATGAAACCGAAGAAACAATAATCACATCTCTGCGCTCTGATAATGCTGCCGTTGCAGAATGGCGCAGCTTATCAATCTCATCGTTAATCGCAGAGTCCTTCTCTATATACGTATCTGAAGAGGGTACATAGGCCTCCGGCTGATAATAATCATAATAGGAGACAAAATACTCCACTGCGTTATTCGGAAAAAACTCCTTCATCTCACCATAAAGCTGTGCCGCCAGCGTCTTATTGTGCGCCAGAATCAGCGTCGGTTTATTCAACTGCTGAATCACATTGGCCATGGTAAAAGTCTTACCCGAACCGGTAACACCCAATAATGTCTCAAACTGATTGCCTTCCTTGAACCCCTGCACCAGCTTCTCTATAGCCTGCGGCTGATCGCCGGTCGGGGCATATTCACTGTGTAACTCAAAATGGTCCATCCTTATTCTCCCATCTCATTGTTTCGCTCTTATTATATCCGCTCTCATCATTTTTCTTCATTCATTAAAGATATCTTTCCGCACCTTCAGTGCTTTACGCCTATTATACCATTTATGTTTTTAAAAGTACATATGTTTTCGAATATTTGTTCTTTTCTTCTTAAAACAAATCCTCCAAGAATCTCTGTTCTTAACCAGATTTCTGCTTTTAACGCACAACAGGATATGTACTCAACCAGTTTTATATTTTTTGCAATCCCATATTCTCTCCGCTTTTGCAAAAAAGCAATTGGTTTCCATATTTTTCCATGATATGATATAATAAAAGAATTGCTCTTTACCAACAATGTCTATTAAATAACCACGAAAGGAGCTTAATCATGTTAGAAAAACTTTTTAAGCTGTCTGAAAATCACACAGACGTCAAAACTGAAATTCTGGCCGGTATTACAACATTCATGACCATGGCATATATTCTGGCCGTCAATCCATCTATTCTTTCTGCAACCGGAATGGACCAGGGCGCTTTATTCACTGCCACTGCACTGATTTCCTTTATCGGTACACTGCTGATGGCTTTTCTTGCCAATTATCCATTTGCTCTGGCACCGGGCATGGGACTGAACGCCTATTTTGCCTACACCGTTGTCCTTGGCATGGGTTACAGCTGGGAATTTGCCTTAACAGCTGTATTCGCCGAAGGTATTATTTTCATCCTTTTATCCCTGACTAATGTACGTGAAGCAATTTTCAATGCGATTCCAAAGAATCTGAAGTCCGCCGTCAGTGTCGGCATCGGTCTTTTTATTGCATTTGTCGGTCTTCAAAACGCCAAGATCGTTATCGGCGGTTCCACATTGGTTCAGCTTTTCTCTGTTGAGAAATACAATGAGCTGAACGGTGTCAATGCGTCATTTAATGATGTCGGGATTACTGTCGCTCTGGCGCTTATAGGTATCCTGGTGACAGGTATCCTTGTTATTAAGAATGTCAAAGGCAATATTCTGTGGGGCATTCTGATCACATGGATTCTTGGCATTATCTGTCAGTTTGCAGGCATTTATGTTCCAAATCCTGAACTCGGGTTCTACAATCTGCTCCCGGATTTCAGCAATGGACTTTCCATTCCATCCCTGTCACCAATCCTTTTCAAGCTGGATTTTCACGGTATTGTCAGTGCTGATTTTGTCGTTATTTTATTTGCCTTTTTATTTGTCGATTTATTTGATACGATCGGCACCCTGGTAGGTGTTTCATCCAAGGCCGGTATGCTTGATGAGAACGGCAAGCTGCCACGTATCAAAGGTGCGCTCCTTGCGGACGCCATTGCAACAACAGCCGGTGCCGCTCTCGGTACATCCACAGCAACAACTTTCGTTGAAAGTGCTTCCGGCGTCACAGAAGGCGGACGTACTGGTCTGACAGCCCTGACAACAGGAATTTTGTTCGGCCTGTCATTGTTTCTGTCACCAATTTTCCTGGCAATTCCTTCATTTGCAACAGCACCGGCACTGATTATTGTGGGTCTTTATATGCTGAGCAATATTACCAATATTGATTTTGCGGATATGTCTGAAGCCATTCCATGCTACATCTGCATCATTGCCATGCCTTTCTTCTACAGTATTTCAGAAGGTATTGCACTCGGCATTATTGCCTATGTTGTTCTGAATCTGCTTACAGGCAAAGCCAAAGAGAAGAAACTGAATCTTCTCCTGTATATTCTGGCAATCATCTTTATTATCAAAGAGTGCTCATCACTGTTCTTCTAGATTACAAAAAGGGATTGAAGAAAAATCTGTGTATCGATTTCTCTTCAATCCCTTTTGCTTACACGAAAATTCTTCTTATTTCTTATTCTGCCTGAATCTCCTGCAGCACAATCTCCTGGGCTTTCTCAAGCTGTGTATCTGTCTCGCTGTCGGAATTCAATTCTACTTCTACATCCGGATCAATACCTGTTCCATGGATATTGCGTCCATTTGGCGTATAGTACTTGGCACTTGTCAGCTTGATGGCGGAACCATCTCCCAATGGCAGCACATACTGAACGATGCCTTTGCCAAAGGATGTGGTACCTACCAGCTTCGCTTTGCCGTAATCCTGCAGACAGCCACTGACAATCTCTGAGGCACTGGCACTATTGCCGTTGATCAAAACACTGATTGGCACGTTAATGGTCTCATCATCCTCTGTGTATTCTTCCTGTTTCTTACCATTCTTGTCAACAGTATACACAAGCAACTGATCCTTTGACAGAATTCTGTCAAGAATAGCCGTTGCAGAGTTCACCAAGCCGCCCGGATTATCACGCAGATCAATGATCAGCCCCTTCATTCCCTGAGCTGTCAGCTCATCTATGGCCTGATTAAACTGGTCTGACGTTGTCTCTTCAAATTCATAAACAGCCACATAACCGATATTGTTGTCCAGCATCTTGGATGTCACCATCGGAATCTCAATGGTCTTGCGCTCTACCTCAAATGTCAAATATTTATCTTCAGATGGTCTGTAAACTTCGATACTGACAGTTGAACCCTCTTCACCTTTAATCCATGTGACAACCTCCGTCACATCAACACCTGTCACTTCCTTGTCCGCCACTTTATACAAAATATCATCCTTGAGAATACCGGCTTCCGCTCCCGGTGAACCCTCAAAAGGACGCACAACGGTAATGACGCCTGTCTCCTTATTCTGGCTGACAACCACACCAATACCGGAATATTTGCCTGATGTGGACTCCTGCAGCTGATCATACTCCTCCTTGGTATAATAAACGGTATATGGCTCATTCAGTGCATCCACATAGCCTTTATAAATACCTTCCACCATATCATCCTGGGTGATATCCGAATCATCTGAAACATCCAGATAATACTGGTCAAGCACACTGTGCAGCTTGTTCAGTTTCTTCTCAACTTCCTTATACCGCCCCGAAATATCCGTCACATCACCACTGGATGAAGACACATCCGATGCCTCCACAGCATTTCCTGTTCCTGTGGTCTGACCTGTTGATGACGGCGCATAATCTTTCAAAAAGCACCCGGATAACGCCAGCACGCCTATGATCAGCACACACAGGATCACACCTGTCAAAAGGCCTTTATAATAGCTCTTTCTGTCATTTCTGTTCTCCATAGTCTGTCTCCTTCTGAAAACAGACAATTGCCAACTGCCATTGATCCAGGAATATAAACAATCACAGTCTACAATCATCCGTTTAAAAATTGCTGAATTTTATTCTATAGTAACACAAAGAGCTGGCTCAGACAATTGTCTGAAGCCAGCTTTCTTAAAGTTCACAAATTGTTCGCAATTCGCAGTGAGTGATTCAACATCTTCACTGCTGCCGCAATGATTCAATTGTCGTACCGGATATCAGACACGGATATGCTTGATCAATGTCAGATAACTTCCGATGAAACCAATGCCAAGACCGATGATCAACGAAATCGGGATCAGGACCTTGAAGATCTCGCCTGCGGGCAAAAACGTCATAAATCTGCTGAGACTCGTGAATTCTGTTGTCATAAATGAGACAACCTTCTCATATAATACTTTCAGCGCACACACCGGAATCAGTGAACCGATCAGACCAATGAGCATACCTTCAATCAGGAATGGTGCTCTAACGAAAAAGTCTGTTGCACCCAGATATTTCATAATCGCAATCTCTTCATGTCTGACAGTGATACCGATCATAACCGTATTACTGATCAGGAAGACAGCAACACCCACAAGGATGATGATAATAGCCAGTGAAACATAACTGAGCAGACGTCCAAAACTTGCAAAGCTGTCAGCCACACTCTTGGATGCATTCACAGAACGTACACCATCAATACCCTGGATATAATCCACAAGTTCCTGCTGCTTGGCAGCATCCTTCAAATAAACTTCCAGACTGGCTGAAGAAGCCAGCGGGTTATCATTGTCCAGATTTGTCAGAATGTTCTGGTCTGTGTCCGGGAAGGCCTTCTCTTTGTACTCTTCCCAGGCTTCCTCTGGTGATGTATAGTGAACATTGTCCACTTCTTCACGCTGTTCGATCTGAGACTTAATATCAAGAATCTGATTCTCCTCAACACCTTCATTGAAAAAGACCGTCACACCGACTGTTGTCTCTACTTCGGAAAAAATATGCTGAAAGTTCATCACCATACAGTAGAAAATACCGAAAATAAACAGACAGGCTGTAATCGTACCAATAGATGCCAGTGAGAACAGACGGTTTCTGAATACATTTTTAATACCCTGTTTGATGCCATATAAAAAACTACTCATAGATATACCCGCCTTTTCTCTCGTCACTGATGATCACGCCTTCACTCATCGTGATAACACGTTTCTGCATCTTCTCAACGATTTCTTTGTTGTGTGTAACAACAACGACGGTTGTACCACGCATGTTGATGGCCTCAAGCAGTTTCATGATTTCCCATGAATTCTTCGGGTCCAGATTACCTGTCGGCTCATCTGCCAAAAGTAACGGCGGATTGTTCACAAGCGCTCTTGCCAGAGCGACTCTCTGCTGCTCACCGCCGGACAATTCGTTCGGATAGGACTTGGCTTTATCCGGAAGGCCCACCAGCTTCAGCATGGCCATAACGTTCTTCTTGATCAGACGATTCGGGGCACCTACAACCTGCTGAGCAAACGCAATATTCTCATAGACATTCCTGTCTTTCAAAAGACGGAAGTCCTGGAATACGACACCAATCCCTCGGCGCAACTTCGGTACTCTTCTCCTGCGGAGTCGTCCAAGATTCTTGTTATTGATATAAATGGTGCCGGATGTTGGCTCCATTTCTTTTAAAAGTAACTTAAATAATGTTGTCTTACCGGAACCACTCTGGCCCACGACAAAAACAAATTCGCCTTTCTTAATCTGAAGACTGATGCCCTTTAAGGCTTTCACATCTCCCGGATAGGTCTTTGTCACCTGATCTAAGGCTATCAATTGCTTCCCCTCCTTCAAGAAGGAATCTTTTAGTAATCAAAAGTTTCCATATAATTCATATACTTGACAACCATCAGTGCAATCTTGAATGTGATGGCGTCCTCAAAAACACGCAGGTCAAGGCCTGTGCTCTTCTGAAGTTTATCCAGACGATATACCAGTGTATTTCTGTGAATGTACAGCTGTCTGGATGTCTCAGAAACATTCAGGCTGTTCTCGAAAAACTTATTGATCGTCATCAGCGTTTCTTCATCGAAATCTTCCGGTGACTTGCTGTCGAAAATCTCTTTGATAAACATCTTACACAGTGGAATCGGAAGCTGATAGATCAGACGGCCGATACCCAGATTGCTGTAAGCAACTACATTACGTTCATTATAGAAAATCTTACCTACATCCAGTGCCATTCTGGCTTCCTTGTAGGATCTTGATACATCCTTGATCTCCTGTACGATTGTACCAAGGGCGATTCTTGCCTTTGGAAGATTCTCCCCGCAGAGCATCTCATAAATCACCTTCGATGCCTTGCAGAGATCATCATAAGTCTCATTATCCTTAACTTCTCTCACAACGATGACATTCTTCTCATCAACAGCTGTGATGAAATCCTTCGGACGTCCGGTATAAATAGAACGGACTGTCTCAAGGCTGTTCATATCCCGCTCATTGTTCACTTCAATAAGCAGTACAATTCTTCGTACATCCGTATCAATATGCAGTTTCTTGGAACGATTATAAATATCAACAAGAAGCAGATTATCAAGCAGCAGATTCTTGATAAAGTTGTCCTTGTCGAAACGTTCCTTGTAGGCCACCAACAGATTCTGGATCTGGAAAGACGCCACCTTGCCGATCATATAAACATCATCACTGTCTCCTCTTGCCAGAATAATAAACTCCAGCTGATGCTCATCAAAAACCTTGAAAAACTGAAACCCTTGCAAAACCTGACTGTCTGCCGGTGAATTGACAAATTCCAACACAAACTTTTCATAATCCTCAGCATTGGAAAATGTAGAAGCAAGTACCTTTCCTTCAATATCCATCACGCATAAATCTATTCTGGTAATCGCTTTCAGCCCTTCAATCGTATTCTGTAAAATCTGATTTGAAATCATAATGCAATTCTCCCTACCTTCCCGTAATCTATTGTCATATACTCTTATTATTATAATAAAGCACATCAACCAAAAAATAAAGTGTTTTTTATATATTTTTCATATATTTTTCTTTGAAACCTATGCTTTTTTCTCATTGAATTACAACAATATTACGATTTAAAGGAGTGAACCATGAAAATCACCAATTTTACTATTGTTTTTTGTCTATAATCACAATTGCTTTTCAAAGAACAGTTCCTGTACACTATACCAGAAAATCATAAATATTGCAATATTATTTCACAAATATTACATAATTCGTAATTATTTACTCAATTGCAAAGTTAAATTCCACCCCTCTGTGGAATTTAATCCTGCAAATCACCCTGCTTTCAAATGTGGAATTTAATTCTTCCTATTTTTACTTTATAATTCTTTATATAAACATGG
>NZ_JAMOKJ010000032.1:0-16558 GCF_023656595.1 Coprococcus intestinalis
GGAATGAAAGCTTCTATCTTATTCCATTTCGGCGTCTCACCGAATGTTGTCTCATATAATGCCGGTGACATATACACATAACTCATGAGATAATTCTCCGCAATATGTCCCACCGTAACTTCCTTATCCACATCATTGTCTGTAACGGTAATCTTATCTCCCGTACTCACCCTGAGAAGATTGGCCAGCTTCTCCGTGATAATCACCGTTTCATCATCCATCGCATATGGCGTTCCTGTTTTTCTGTCCTGGAGCACCACAAAATCTTTGTAAACTTCTGTATCCTCTGGCACCGTCAGATAAGCTGTATACGAAGTCTCTCCATTGCCCTTGACACTCATACTCATGGAACGCAGTCTGGTATACTGATCCGCCTTTAGACCATTGTTATGACTTAAGAAATCATACAATTCATCCATATCCGCCTCATCTGCATTGTCATCCAGTGTCAGGGTCATGTCATAGTGGAACAGCTCATCATACTGTCTGTGTGCAACCCCGCTGATAGAGTCTGTCAGTCCAAAAGCAAAGACCACTAGAGCTGTACAGCCGCCGATGCCAAATATAGTCATAAAGAAACGTTTCTTGTAACGGAAAAGATTTCTCACGGCAACCTTGGATGTGAATTTCATATGATGCCAGATAAATCCCACATGTTCCAACAAAATCTTTCGTCCTGCTGCCGGTGCTGAAGGGCGCATCAATTCCGCCGGTGATGCCACCAGTTCCCTGTAACAGGACGCCAGTGCCGCACCAGTCACGCAAATAACAGCTGCACCGGATGCCATGATAGAATAATAAGCATTCAGCGGTGTCAGTACCACAAACAAATTCGGATAGAGCACACGGTAAGCAGCAATGATAACCCATGGCAGCAATTTCTGCCCCAAAACCAATCCGATCAGGCTTCCGATGAGACTGGCCGATAAAGCATAAAAAACATATTTTCTGGCAATGGCCCAATTGCTGTACCCCAAAGCTTTTAGTGTACCGATTTCTGTTCTCTGTGACTCAACCATTCGTGTCATAGTTGTCAGACTCACAAGCGCCGCTACCAGGAAGAAAATCAACGGAAAAATCTTGCCGATAGCACCGATTCTCTCTGCATTCTGCTCATATTCCACATACGCCTGTGTCGAATTTCTGTCCAGAACATACCATTCCGGATAGTCTACATCTGCCAGCTGATCCTCTGCATCCTGAATTTCCTTCTCCGCGTCAGCAATCTTCTCCTGTGCTTCCTTTTTGCCGGACGCATACTTCTCTTTGGCATCTGCAAGTTCCGACTTTGCATCCGTAAGCTTCTGCTCTGCCGCTGCAAACTGTGCTTCTGCCGAAGCCATCTGAGACTTCAGTTCAGCCTTACCCTTATCAATCTCTGCCTGTCCGCTTTGCAGCTGCGCTTTCGCCTGATCCAGGGCAGCCTTACCGCTGTCTAATTCCTGTTGTTTGCTCTCCAGCTGCTGCCTGCCTGATTCCAACCGACTGCTGCCCGCATCCAGCTGTATCTTAGCCTCTGTCAATTGATTAAAAGTCTCATCCAGCTTGGCCTGCTGACTGTTCAATTCTTTCTGCTGTTCGTTCAATTCTTCCTTCCCGGATGCAATCTGGCTTAATCCTGCCTCTATCTGGTCAAGTCCGCCATCTACCTGGGAAATACCTTCTGCCAGCGCATTCTTCTGCGCATCCAGCTGGATTAACTGCTCCTGAACAGCTGTAATCTGGGCATCCAGCTGTGCGATCAGAGCTTCATCCGGTTCCTCCTGGGACGCAGCCTCATTCCGCTGTTCTTCCAACGCCTCCTCCTGGGCTTCAAGCTGGGCGATGCCCTGTTCCAGCTCTGTCTGCTGTGCCGTCAAATTCTCCTTCTGTTCCTGCAGCGAAGCCTTCTGTTCATTTAATGCTGCTTCCTGACTTTGCAGTGTTTCCGACGCTTCCGTCAGCTTGGCCTGACCGGCTGTCAGCTGTTCCTGACCGGCATTGGCTGCCTGCAAACCCGCTTCGTACTGTTGCTTCTTCTCCGCCAATGTCTGTGAAGAATCCTCCAATTGCTGTCTGGCTGCCGTGATCTGTGTCTGCCCGTCCTGAAGCTTCTGCTCATTAGACGTGATTTCAGCCTGACCATCCTGAAGTTCCTGCTCCCCCGAAGAAAGCTTCGCCTTTGCAGCGGCAATCTGATCTTCATAGACAGCTCTATTGTCATCCAGTTCCTTCTGTCCGTCACTGATCTGCTGTTCTCCATCCTGAATCTGTGCCCAGGCATCATCAAGCTCTGATTCCGCTTCTGCTCTGGCATCTGTCAGTTTGTCACGGGCATCATCTATCTCTGTATTGGCATCATCCATAATCCCGTTATATCTGGCTGCCTCACGCTCACTGCTGATGGCTTCCAGCTTTTCCTTCACCTTGTCAACCACGGCTTCATAATCATCTGAATAGGCCTGTTTTGCAGCCGCACCATCCACCGTAATGTAAACTGCGCTGTAGATATCACTCTTAAAAACCTCCGGTGACAGGAAAACAAAAGCATCCGTCTGACCTGTTCCGACTGATGTTGTATCTCTGGTCGTTGTAAAATACTCCGGGCTTGCCGCCACACCCACGATTGTAAATGTCGATTCCGTCAATGTGTCTGACAATTTTTCACCTTTGCCCGGAGGCACAACCGTGATCTGATCGCCGATATGATATCCGTCCTTCTCAATCAGAAGATGGTCCACAACGCACTCATTGGCATTCTCAATATCCCTTCCTTCTGTTATCTCCAGTTTATTCACTGAAACCGGTTCAGACAAAAAGCGTAATGTCCATTTCTCATTGCCATTCATCACAAAAGCATCATAGCTATGTGCACCATCCACTTCCTTTACGCCATCCACTTCTGCAATTGCCGTCAGATCCTCCCCAGTCAGTCCCAATGTGGACAGTACCCGAAGATCCATATAATCGGCCTCATCCAGATAGTGATCCAGTGTCAATTTCATATCCGGGCAGGTGGCCCTGATACCTGCCAGAAAAGCAACACCCAATGCTACAATCAGAAGAATGGACACATATCTGTTGAGTGTATACTTTATCTCTCTGAAAAAATCTTTGTTTATTGCATTTCTCATAGATGCACTCCTACCATTCAATAGTCTCTACCGGACGCGGATCCGGATTCACCGTCATCTCACTGACTCTTCCGTTCTTAATCTGGATCACCCTGTCCGCCATCGGCGCAATGGCCAGGTTATGGGTAATAACGATCACCGTCATACCATGCTTATGACAGGTATCCTGCAGCAATTTCAAAATTGCCTTACCGGTCTGATAATCCAAGGCACCGGTAGGTTCATCACATAAGAGCAGCTTCGGATTCTTGGCAAGAGCACGTGCGATCGCTACCCTTTGCTGTTCACCCCCTGAGAGCTGTGAGGGGAAATTATACATACGGTCTTCCAGGCCCACATCCTTCAGAACCTCTTTCGCATCCATGGGATGCTTGCTGATCTGCAATGCCAGTTCCACATTCTCCAGGGCGTTCAGATTCTGGATCAGGTTATAAAACTGAAAAACAAAACCAATGTCATCCCGGCGGTACTTTGTCAGCTGTCTGCTGTTATAAAGGCTGATATCCCGTCCGTCCACAATGACCTTGCCTGATGTCACGCGGTCCATACCGCCCAGCATATTAAGTACCGTCGTTTTGCCGGCACCGCTCGGTCCCACGATCACTGCAAATTCGCCTTTATGTATCTCTATATCAACGCCATCCACGGCATGAATCATCACTTCACCCATTTTGTAAGTCTTCTTCACATTCTTCATGACTACAAATTCCGACATTTTTTCTCCTCCTGTTCAGGCATATCTCTTACCTTTCATTATAACAAAAATATATCCTGAATTCAGTGAAGATTTTATAAACTTTTCATAGCATTGCTTTTAAAAAATATAAAAGTTATAATACTTATTGAAGAAAATTTTTTACGGAGGTTTATTTATGGCTGAACAGACAACACACACTCTTCCTTTGCGTGAGGAAGTCCCTGCCAAGGATAAATGGCATATAGAAGATATTTTTTCCAACGATGACGCATTTACATCTGCACTTGAAGCATGCCGAACACATATCGACGCACTGGCTGCCTTCAAAGATCATCTTGGTGATTCAGCTGAAATGCTCTGCACTTATCTGACGGAAAAGGAGAAAGTACTGGTGGAACTTGACAGTCTCTACTGCTATGCAGGACACCGTTCCGATGAGGACACATCCAATCCGCATTATCAGGATCTTCGCGGTCAGGTCGATTTTACAGGCAACCATTTTTATGAGACAACCGCTTTCGAGGACCCTGAACTGCTTTCCCTGCCAGAAGATTTTATACCGGAAGCCTTAAAGAACTACTCTGAGCTGATACCTTTTACCCATTATCTTGAAAACACACTGCGTATGAAATCCCATACGCTTTCAAAAGAGGAAGAGGCCCTCATGTCCCTGACTATGGACCTGGACAGCACCCCGCAGTCTATTTTTTATATGTTCAACAATGCGGATATCCGATTTGAAAGTATCACAGATCGTCAGGACAATGAAATCGGCATCTCCCACGGACGTTTCGTTCCTCTCCTTGAAAGTTCTGACAGGGATCTTCGCCGCAAAGTTTTCCAGTCCTACTACCGTTCCTTTGACCAGTATAAAAACACCGTGGCTGCCATTTTTGCTGCCAATCTGAAAAAAGAACTGTTCTATACAAAAGCCAGACATTATGCCTCCTCCATGGAAGCCCATCTGTCTCAGAACAATATTCCGACAACTGTTTATGACCAGCTGATCGAAGCGGTTCATGATGCCCTTCCTGAAATGTACCGCTATGTCCGTCTTCGCCGCAAAATGCTTGGCGTAGAGGAACTGCATATGTATGATGTCTATACGCCTCTTGTATCCGGTGAACATGCATCCATTCCTTTTGACGAAGCCATGGAAATTGTCAGCCGCGGACTGGCACCCCTTGGTGAATCTTACATTCAACTGCTGAATGAAGGCATGCACGGCGGCTGGATTGACCGCTATGAGAACAAAGGCAAACGCACCGGTGCTTATTCCGGCGGTGATTATGCCCACCATCCTTTTGTCCTGATGAATTACCAGGGCACATTGGACAATGTCTTTACGCTGGCTCATGAGATGGGACATTCTCTTCATTCATGGTATGCCAATCACACTCACCACTATGTGGATGCCAGCTACAGCATTTTTGTCGCTGAAATTGCCTCCACCTGCAATGAAGCACTGCTCATGCATGATCTGCTTGAAAGATGCAGTAATCCTCACGAAAAGCTCTGGCTTTTGAATCATTACCTTGATATGTTCAAAGGTACGCTGTTCCGCCAGACCATGTTTGCGGAATTTGAAAAAATTACCCATGAAAAGACCGCAGCAGGTGAAACATTAAATGCCCAGTCCCTGTGTCAGATTTATGGAGATCTGAACACCCTTTATTTCGGGCCTGATATGGTAAACGATCCCGAGATTTCACTGGAATGGGCCAGAATTCCTCATTTTTATATGCCTTTCTATGTCTATCAGTATGCCACTGGTTTTTCCGCAGCCATTGCCCTCAGTCACCGCATTCTGACAGACGGTGCACCAGCAGTCAGAGATTATATTGATTTCTTAAAAGCCGGCGGTTCCGACTATCCGATCAATGTCCTGAAAAAAGCCGGCGTAGATATGACCACCAAAGCACCTGTTGCCAGCGCCCTCTCTGTTTTCTCATCCGTGCTGGATGAAACAGAGGCTGTCATCACATCTCTCGGTCTTTAAATACGCGGCTTTGCAGGCTCAAGCACTGTAAATATGAAAAATCCCCCGGACGATCTGAAATTACTTTCAGACCACCAGGGGATTTTTCGCGAAGTGGATTAAACTAAATAAATAGGATTAAGCTTTTTCAACGATGAGCGCCTGACCCTGGCCACCGCCAATACACAGTGTGGCAAGGCCTTTCTTTGCGTCCTCTCTCTTCTGCATTTCGTATAATAATGTAACAAGGATTCTGGCACCAGATGCACCAATCGGATGTCCGAGGGCAATGGCACCACCATTGACATTCACTTTGTTCATATCAAATTTCAATTCCTGAGCAACTGCCAGAGACTGGGCTGCAAATGCTTCATTTGCTTCGATCAGATCAATATCATCGATGGTAAGATCTGCTTTTGTCATAGCTTTCTTAACAGCAGGCACCGGACCAACACCCATGATAGATGGATCGACACCGCCTGTTGCATAGGAAACGATGGTTGCCATTGGTTTCAGGCCAAGTTCTTCTGCTTTTTCCTGGCTCATCACAACAAATGCTGCAGCACTGTCGTTGATACCGGAAGCATTCGCTGCTGTAACTGTACCGCCGTCTTTTTTGAAGGCCGGTTTTAATTTGGCAACTTTTTCAAGTGTTGTGCCAAATTTAGGATATTCATCTGTATCAAAGACTGTATCACCTTTCTTACCGTGAATCACAACAGGAACAATTTCATCTTTGAACTTGCCGCCCTTAACAGCTGCTTCTGCTTTGCTCTGAGAAGCCACTGCAAATTCATCCTGCATTTCTCTTGTGATACCATATTTCTCTGCAACATTTTCAGCAGTGATACCCATATGATACTGATTGAAAGCATCCCACAGTCCATCATTGACCATAACATCAACGATCTTGTTATTGTTCATCCTTGCCCCCCAACGTGCCGTTGGAATGGCATATGGCGCTGCACTCATGTTTTCTGTACCGCCGCAGACAACGATTTCAGATTCGCCTGCAAGGATCTGGTTGGCTGCCATGGCCACACTCTTCAGACCTGAGCCGCACACGATATTGATTGTCACAGCTGTTGTCTCGATTGGAAGCCCCGCCTTTAAAGTTACCTGACGGGCAACATTCTGTCCGAGACCAGCCTGCAATACATTACCAAAAATAACTTCATCCACCTGTTCCGGTTTGATGCCTGCTCTTGAAACAGCTTCTTTTACAACAAGTGCGCCAAGCTCTGCTGCAGGAACATCCTTTAAAGTACCCCCAAATGCACCGATTGCTGTTCTGCAAGCGCTGACAATAACTACTTTTTTCATAATTCCTTTTTCCTTTCTCACACCATAAAGTTCTTGCTTTTTGTTTCTGCCTATATTAATAGCAAATCCCGTGCCAATTCATATTCAAAGACGAATCCGCCTGATTTCAGGCCTTTTTGACGTAATTTTGCCCTTTTTGATCCTTTTTCTGGCTGAATATTCACGTACGGAACCGCACGGCCTGCATGATGCGCACACATGTGTTGTCTAATTGTCACACATGTGTTGCATTTCTGTCACACCTGATGTATCATAAAAGCAGTAAAACTGTCACATGTTCATGAACTTTCTTTTGCATTTTGAATGGAAACTAAGGAGATTTATTATGAATTTTACACCTTTATGGACAGCTGCCCTTAATGCCTTTTCCAATTTTATCATTGTAGATGAACATTGCCGCATTGCCTACATGAATAAACCCTACACAGAAATTTTGAATGTACAGTTAGAGGACGTCATTGGCAAACCGATCAAAAGTGTGATTCCGACCACGAAACTTCCGGAAGTAATGGCCTCGGGAAAAGCACATATCGGTGCCTTAATGACTCTTTATGATCACAAAACTGACAAAGATATCAGTTTTGTCTGCAACCGTATCCCTTTGATCGAAGATGGGGAAGTCATTGGCGGTGTTGCCATCTCCACATTTAACGAAGTTGGGGAGATCTACAATCTCTACTCAGAAGTTGAAAAAATGCAGCAGCAGAATGAGCTGTATCAGCAGACGATTGAACAGCTGCGCAAACAGACCAATCCACTGGATTATATCATCGGTACTTCGCAGGCTATCCAGCAGATCAAGTCCACCATTGCCATCTTCGCCAATTCCGGATTATCCATTCTTCTTACCGGAGAAACCGGCGTTGGAAAGGAAGTATTCGCCAACGCACTGCATCAGCTCAGCAGCCGGAGCACCAGTAACTTTGTCAAGATCAACTGTGCGGCTATTCCAAAGGATCTTCTTGAATCCGAGCTTTTCGGCTACGAAGGCGGCGCTTTTACCGGTGCCAAAAAGGGCGGCAAAATCGGCAAATTCGAACTGGCTGACGGCGGCACACTGCTGTTAGATGAAATCGGTGAGATGCCGCTTCCGCTGCAGTCAAAGCTTTTACGTGTACTTCAGGAAAAGGAAATCGAACGCATCGGCGGTGTCATCCCCATCAAAGTGGATGTCCGCCTCATCTGCAGCACGAACCAGAATCTGACGCAGCTGATTCAGGACGGACGTTTCCGTGCCGATCTTTATTATCGCATTAATACCATTGAACTGGCTATCCCGCCCCTCCGTGACCGTCTCGATGACATTCCCGACCTCTGTAATTTTTTTGTTCAGAAGTTCAATCGTGAAAACGGCAGCTATACACAAGGCGTCGAACAGGAAGTGCTGGCTCTGATGCAGCAATACACCTGGCCGGGCAATGTCCGTGAACTGGAACATGTCATTGAACGCCTGTGCTTTTTAAATCCTCACAGTACCATCGGCATTGCCTCCTGTGATTTTCTGATGAACAAGCTGTCCGGTGACCATACATTATCACGGCCTGCCGCCGCGTTTTCTTCCCTTCAGGAACAGCGCAGCAGCGCAGAAATCGATCTGATCCGCCAGACCCTTCGCCAAACAGACGGCAATAAGGCAAAAGCAGCCAGAATTCTCGGTATTGATCGCACTGTACTTTACCGTAAACTTAAGAAATATCATATTGATTAACCCCAAAAACGGGGGAAGGCCTTATCTTACGATAAGGCCTTATTAGGGAAATAGAATGTATTTACAATAACCTCAAAACATACAAAATGTCTCAAAGCTAAAGCCAATTTGAATATACAGTCTGCGGACTGTATGCTTAAATCGCATCTGCACCGCGTTCGCCGGTACGGATACGAACAACATCTTCGATGTTGTAAATGAAAATCTTACCATCACCATAATTGCCGGTGCTGATCTCTTTGACAGCTCTGTCCACAATCTTCTCTGCTGCGTCATCTGCAACAACAGTTTCGACTTTTACCTTTGGCAGAAGGTTGACATTATACGTTGTACCTCTGTACATACGTGTATAACCTTTCTGATTACCATAACCCATAATGTTTGTGATCATCAGGCCGCTGGCTTCGCAGTCATCCAGAATATTTTTCAAACTTTCCAGTTTTTCCGGTTTGATAATAATCTCTAATTTCTTCATCACATAACCTCCTCATTCATCCAATCAGGCAGCTATTTGGCGCCTGCACTTTACACAGCTAAAGTGTGATGGTAATAAAAAAACGGTGCTCCTCTAAAAAGGAACACCGTTGTTCTCAAATATGTCTCTATTATACCCCTGAAATATGAAATGTCAATCATTTTTTTCCAAATTCCAGAAATTTTTAATAATAGTACAATCCTGTATGGTCCAAAACCGTATAATTATTTATTGCTGAGATATTCATCAATACCTTTCGCTGCTGCCTTGCCGGCACCCATCGCCAGGATAACCGTTGCAGCACCTGTTACAGCATCACCGCCGGCATAAACACCTTCCTTGGTTGTTGCGCCGTTATTCTCATCTGCGATGATACACTGCCATTTATTCACATCCAGACCCTTTGTCGTAGAAGAAATCAGAGGGTTTGGTGATGTACCAAGGGCCATGATAACTGTATCTACATCCAGGTCATACTCTGAACCAGGCACTTCTACAGGTCTTCTTCTGCCGGATTCATCCGGTTCACCAAGTTCCATCTTGATGACACGAAGGCCCTTCACCCAGCCATTCTCATCCACAAGGATTTCCTTCGGGTTGCGAAGCAGATGGAACTGGATTCCCTCTTCCTTTGCATGATGCACTTCTTCCACACGGGCAGGAAGCTCTTTCTCACTTCTTCTGTAGACAATATAAGTCTCTGCGCCGAGACGAAGAGCTGTTCTGGCTGCATCCATAGCAACGTTACCACCGCCGATAACAGCAACTTTCTTGCCCTGATGGATCGGTGTATCATAATCATCTCTGAAAGCTTTCATCAGGTTGTTTCGTGTCAGGAACTCATTGGCAGAGAAAACGCCGTTCGCCTGCTCACCAGGGATACCCATGAACTTCGGAAGACCGGCACCTGAACCAATGAAGACTGCATCATAACCCTCTTCATTGATCAGTTCATCAATGGTAATGGATTTGCCGATGATCACATTCGTCTCAATTTCGACGCCCAATTTCTTCACGTTTTCTACTTCATGAGCTACAACTGTCTGCTTTGGCAGACGGAACTCAGGAATACCATAAACAAGCACGCCGCCAGCTTCATGAAGGGCTTCAAAGATCTTCACGTCATAACCCATCTTGGCCAGATCACCGGCACATGTCAGTCCTGCAGGACCGGAACCGATAACAGCAACCTTCTTGCCTTTCTTCTCCTTGGCAGGAATAGGTGCAATATTGTTCTCTCTTGCCCAATCTGCTGTAAAACGCTCAAGCTTACCGATGGAGACAGGCTCACCCTTGATACCGAGGATACACTTGCCTTCACACTGGGATTCCTGAGGGCATACACGGCCGCATACTGCAGGCAGCGCTGAAGATTCGCCGATCACCTGAGATGCTTTCTCAAAATTGCCTTCCTTTACTTCTGCGATAAATGCAGGGATATTGATATTGACAGGACATCCTGTGATACATCTTGCATTCTTACAGTTCAGACATCTGGAAGCTTCTTCCATTGCCTCTTCCTTGTTGTAACCAAGACATACTTCTTCAAAATTCTTCGCACGTACTTCCGGTGCCTGTTCACGTACAGGTACTCTGTTCTTCTTATCTGCCATTATCTGTCACCTCCGCAATTGCCACATCCGCCATGGTGTGTACTTCCTTCCTGCAGTTTCAGCATTGCTCTGCCTTCCTGGGTCTTATAGCTCTGCTGACGCTGCATAGCCTGATCAAAATCTACAAGATGGCCGTCAAATTCAGGTCCGTCTACACAGGCAAACTTCACCTTGCCGTCCACAAGCAGACGACAAGCACCGCACATACCGGTACCGTCTACCATGATCGGGTTCATGCTGACAATTGTAGGGATCTCAAGTTTCTTTGTCAGCAGACATACGAATTTCATCATGATCATCGGGCCGATGGCAACGCAGAAATCATACTTTGTGCCCTTTGCAGACAGTTCTTCGATCACTGCTGTAACCATACCGTGACGTCCGTAAGAACCATCATCCGTTGTCACATATAAATTGCCGGCAACAGCTTCCATTTCCTTCTCGAGAATCAGAAGTTCTTTGTTCTTGGCACCAACGATAACATCTGCTGCCACACCATGCTCATGCAGCCACTTAACCTGAGGGTAAACAGGTGCTGTACCCACACCACCGGCTACAAATAAAATCTTCTTCTGCTTCAGTTCTTCAATATCGTCCTCAATCCATTCGGATGCCTTGCCAAGAGGGCCTGTTACATCCTGGAAGAAATCACCCTCGCGGAGCCAGGACATCTTCTCCGTGGATGCACCAACTGTCTGGAAAACAATTGTGACTGTGCCTTTCTCTCTGTTATAATCACAGATGGTCAACGGGATTCTCTCGCCAACCTCATCCATCTTGACAATCAGGAACTGTCCAGGCTGGCATGCGCGTGCCACACGCGGTGCTTCAATTTCCATCAGAAAAATCTTATCTGCAAGTTTTTCTGCTTTTACAATTTGATACATTCCATATCCTCCTATAAATGATTTTTCTCCCTATTACTTATGGGCTCTATTATACTCACTTTTCGACAAAATTGCAACCATATGTCCTAAATATTTTTGTTAAAAACACGAAAAATCTAAAAAAGTTTTTGTGAATTTCGGTTGCTTCGCCAAAGAAATTTCCCTTGTATGCTGAATCATACGCCGAATGCCTTCCTGATCCGGGCGTTGGATATACACGCACAAACCTGCAATAACCGCATTGCCTAATATATGCACCCGTTCCGCCAGTTTCTCCGGTATGAGTCCTGCCCCGGCCGCTTTGGCAATATCCAGCTGACTGCCAAAACCACCGGCCAGCTCCAGCGCTTCAATTTCTTCCATCTGATACCCGGCGTTCTCAACCAGTATCTCAAGTCCGGCGCGGATAGCCGCTCTGGCTTTCTGGTACTCTCTGATATCCGCCTGGGTAATGACAATCTTTCCAGGAATGATCTCCAGTCCTCTGGATGCATAACGGGGACTTAATCTTCCTGTATTATCCATCATCTGGCTCTTTCTCATCTCCGAAATGGCTGACACAAGACCACTGCCGCAGATACCCACCGGCGGCTTTCTGCCGATGGTCTCATAACGAACCAGGCCATACTGTATCCGCACATCCCGCACAGCCCCAGGAATACTGCCTGTACCACAAGATAACTGCCCGCCCTCAAAGGCCGGTCCTGCCGCTGCAGAGCTGACAAACATTCTCTCTCTATTGCCGACAGCCATCTCTGCATTGGTTCCAAGGTCCAGAAACAGATGCGGCTTTTCATTTCTATTCATCCCGCATCCCCACAAACCGGCGGTGATATCTGCCCCGACAAAGGCCGAAATACCTGCTAGCAACGTGACCTTTGTCTGTTTCAGCAGACAGTTTTCCACCAGCGGACTTTTCCCCAGCAGCTCTGCTGTGGATAACTCTTCAAAATCCAGGTTTACCGGTTGAAAAGGCCATGCCGAAAGCCCTCTGCAGTCATAGCCTCTTAATAAATGCAGCATTGTTGTGTTGCCTGCGATCACAATCTGTTCAATCGGTGCATCCGCCGACTTCAACAGACTGACAATACCTTCCGCCAGATCCTGCCGGATCAATGCCTGCATCGCCTGCTCCTGTCCATCCTCCACAGCCGCTTTGATTCTTGACATCACATCTGTACCATAACTTCTCTGATGGTTCAGTCCCCGGTATTCTGTGACAATCTTTCCGCTGTCAGTATGCACCAGCGCCATCACAAGGGTTGTGGAACCGATATCCACAGCAATACTTAACGACACTTTGTCAGGCATCCGGCTGTCCTTATCTGACTTTACACCATACGCCTCCGCTGTATTCTGCCGCTGAATTGGTTCCCTCACTAACGACTCGGCATGCTGAACCGGCGGCACATAAAAGCCGTCTTCCCGCTGTATTTCCTCAAAGGTGATCGCGCATGATGCCGTGATCACAGCCCGGCATCCCAGACGATATCCAGCCTTTAATTCATCCTCGCTGAAAAACTGCCTGTCTTCCGTCGTTATAGGTAAACTCCCCTCCGTTATCCGGATTCTGCATTTTCCGCAGGTGCCCCTTCCGCCGCAATATAACGGAAAATAAATCTTCTCTCTTCTTAATATAGAAAGAAAAGGTTCCGGAGCTGCCAGTGAAATGGTTTGACCGTTTATTTTTATTTGCATACTCAGGCCTCCATTTCTACAATGACTTCTCTTTCCTGCTGTCTTGATCTCCGTCGTCTTTTCCGCCTCCGGTTTTATGTCCGGCGTCTTCCTCTTTTCTGTTGTTGTATTTCTGGATGGTCACCAGACCCTTCTTCCTGTCCAGGAAGCGATCTTCCTCACTGAACACACAGCCGCAGTATTTCTGCATATACAGCCCCATGGCTCTGGCTTTTTCCTGTCCTTCCTTAAAGTACGGACGAAAGTCTCTGTACAAAAATGTTACATGATATTTTTTCGCCATTGCCTGTGCTGTCTTAATAATCAGTTCATGGTTCTGATAAGGACTGATGAGCAGCGTTGTTGAAAAGCTGTCATAGCCGTTTTCCGCCGCAAAGCGGGCTGTTTCTTCCAAACGACACAAATAGCAATAACCGCAGCGGCTTTCATAATGCGGATACACATGATCGATAAAATTGCGCAGCCCATACTCATTCTTGACAATCAGACGCAAATGAATATCCGCGGCATACTTCGTCAATGTATTCTTTCTGGCTTTGTATTCTGTCACCGGATGAATGTTCGGATTGTACCAGAATCCCGTAGGCTCGATGCCTTCCGCTCTCAGCGTCTCGATACACATCACCGAACAGGGTGCACAGCAAATATGCAATAATAGTCTCATTTCCTGCCTCCTGTTCCTATTTGTTCTCGATGAATCCGATTTCTTTGATCAAAATAGACATCTTCCCGTCATCATTCTGATGATACTCCAATATACTCTCATCCTTCAGCAATTCCAAAGGCACCAGAAGCTCAATACCGCTGTCTGTTACCAGTTTCTGCTTCTTGCCAAGTTTACGCTCTGTCTTCTTGCTGACATAAACCGGTATCTTTGGAATCTGCTGCTGTTCAGCCACTTCCTGATAAAGGACCGCCGCCTGCTCATTATCCTTAAAAACAGCCTCTTCAAGTTCCGGTACAATGATCTGCCCCTTCTCTTTGACCTGATCGGCCACAATCGTCTTATATTCCATAATCTTCTGCGGCGCCTGTTCTTCATAACAGTGCTTGATGGTTTCTACAACAGAATCATCTATCGCCTTCACCGTTACTGCCTCAGAAGGTTTAAAATCCAGTTTCAATACCTGATCCGCCAGATAGTTCTGCTTCAATCCGTCAATATAGCACTCAAAATCCGATACCTGCGCCTGATTATCATTCAAATTCAGATAGAAATATTCATTCACTTTCGGAGACGGTCCCGGCAAGATCATATGATTCAGCGTCCAGTGCACTGCACTGTTCTCATCCTGTGCCACCAAAAATCTGGATTGATAATTACTCTTAAAAAATGTAATATAATCCTGATCTTCCAGCGTCACCCATGCAAACATGCCTGCCCCTGTCTGGATTTCCGGGTTCGCATGCATCAGATCCTGAATCTCATCACAGATACAATTCACAAAAGCCTCAAACTGATCACCAGTCTCCGGCAAAATCTGCTGAAGTTCCGATTCTTCATGAATAAAACCTTTTCTGGATGTCTCATGATAATAATATTTTGCGACCATCTGGCAGAGATATCTGTACATTTCATCCTCATCACCGGGTACATAACCTGAATAAGGAACAACCTCTAAAGTCGTATCAAACATACAGAAAAAAACTTTCTTAATTACAACATCCTGCCATTTCACATTATTTCCTCCCATCTTCTGCTCACTCTGCCCCATTATACATAATAACCGTAAAGAATGTCAACTTTTCTTTCCTGTATTGACTATCTCACAGCTTGCGTCTATACTAAGGACATAAAAAGATTTGAGGGAGGCACCTACATGGACAAGAATGTTTCCAAAGAGGTCAAACGAATTATCATCTGCTGTATCGCATCCTGCATTATAGCCGTCAATATCCGGACATTCGTCCGCACCGGCGGGCTGTTTCCCGGCGGCGCAAACGGCCTGACATTGCTAATCCAGAGCATTTTTGACCGTTATCTTCATATAACAATACCTTATACTGCTATCAACGTTCTTCTGAATGCCATTCCTGTTTATATCGGTTTTCGTTTTATCGGCAAAAAATTCACGCTTTGTTCCTGTCTTGTCATATTCCTCACCGGTTTTCTGACAGACAGTCTGCCGGCTTACACCATCACCTCCGATATTCTGCTGATCAGTATTTTCGGCGGTCTGATCAACGGTTTCGCTATCAGCCTTTGTCTGAAATGTGATGCCACCACCGGCGGAACGGATTTTATCTCCATTTTCCTGTCCCGCAGAAAGGGCATTGATGCCTTTAATATCATTCTCGGCTTCAACGTCGTGATCCTCGCTATCGCCGGATTACTTTTCGGCTGGGATAAAGCCCTTTATTCCATGATTTTCCAGTATGCATCCACACAGGTACTGCATCTGCTTTACAAACAATATCAGAAACAGACTCTTTTTATTGTTACGAACAAAGCAGAAGCCATCTCGCAGCTGATCTATGATACCACTGTTCATGGTGCCACTATCATCGACTGTGAAGGTGCCCATAAGCACAGCGAGCATAAGATTGTCTACTCTGTTGTGTCCCGCGATGAGAATAATTCAGTCATCCGCGCGGTTCGCGAGGCAGATCCGCAGGCATTTATTAACAGTATGCCTACCAATGAACTGGAAGGCCATTTCTATCAGCGGCCGATCGACTAGTACATCGTCCTTCCTGTTTATCTTAGCATTGACGTTTTGGGAAGTAAAATGCCTGTATGGGTATGTGATTCATATCTAAAAGTTAATACGCATTTATTTTTTAAACAAGCAATAAAGACAAATAAAAGGACCCTATTGGTCCTTTTATTGTTTTAATATATGAATTTTGATATTTCCACGAGTAAACAAAAAATCCTAATAAGCAACATATCTTATGCGTATTAGGATTTTTTCATTTATTCTTTATATCTATTTATGGTCATCGGGGTGACAGGATTCGAACCTGCGACCTCTTGATCCCAAATCAAGCGCTCTAGCCAAGCTGAGCCACACCCCGATATAAAGCATTATAAAATAAAAACCATGCACCTTCAAAACTGCATAT
>NZ_JAMOKJ010000033.1:0-15918 GCF_023656595.1 Coprococcus intestinalis
AACTGGGGAAAAATGAATCGCGGGGCACGCGAGGATAGCTTGTAGATACTTGGCTCAGTAGAGCCATTGAGCAAGAAGCCCCCACTTCAAAATCTGTGATTTAAGTGGTGGGAGCATGTCACAATGATAGGTGCAGATAATATGTCAGGAGTAATAGAGTCCAATAAGGTGGCTCTGAATTACCGGAATATATGGCTCCCATTCTCCGGAATGGTGGCTCTCAAAGTCCGGACAGGTGGCTCAGAGAGCCCTGGAATAATCATTTCTACAATTGGAAAATATTAAGCTAAAATAATAAAAGTTTCCGAAATGGGAAAATAATTTGATATTCTGCGTATAATATGCTATATTGAGAAAAAAGGAGGAATGCAGATATGGTTGAACGAAAAGAATATCTTGACCAGCTTTGGGCATGGAAAGACGAGCAGCAGATCAAAGTCGTGACCGGAATCCGTCGCTGTGGAAAATCTGTACTTCTGGAACAGTATCAGCAGAGACTCTTAGCGAATGGAGTCACGCCAGAACAGATTATTTCTATCAATTTTGAAAATCTGGATTACGAACCTTTAAAAGATTATATGAAGCTGTACAATTACCTCAAAGAACGTTTGTGTGCAGATAAGATGACATATATCTTTTTGGATGAGGTTCAGGAAGTTCCATCATTCGAGAAAGTGGTTGACAGCCTTTATATTAGAGAACATGTAGATGTTTATATCACAGGTTCCAATGCATATATGCTGTCAAGTGAGCTTGCAACACTTTTGTCAGGAAGGTACACAGAGATCAAGATGCTGCCGCTTTCCTTCCGCGAGTATATGGTGGTGACAGGTATGGCAAAAGAGGAAGCTTTTGCAGAGTTTATGAAAACTGGCGGAATTCCGTATGTGGCAGTAATGAACCGCACGGATGAAAAAATAGATCAGTATTTGGAAGGAATCTATAACACCGTCATTGTAAAAGATATTGAGCAGCGGCAGGCAAGAAGAGAAAAAGAGGGTGGAAAACGAAAAATCACAGACATTGCATTGCTAAAGACAATTGCCAGATATCTGGCAAGCGTTATCGGTAGTCCGGTGTCTATGAAAAGTATAACAGACTACCTGACCTCAGCGGGAAGGAAAGTATCCCAAAACACAGTCAGTAATTATGTTGAAGCTCTGACAGAGTCCTTCATTTTTTATCCCGTGGAGAGGCTTGACATTGTGGGAAAGCAGCTCTTAAAGGTCAATAATAAGTTTTATATGGTAGATATGGGAATCAGAAACCACATTCTTCCAAGAAAGCGGTATGATCTTGGATTTACCATTGAGAACATTGTGTATCTTGAACTTTCACGAAGGGGCGGCAAAGTCAATATTGGAAAATGCGGCTCTACTGAGGTTGACTTTGTGACACAGAAGGAAGGGGTGCTTACCTATTATCAGGTGACTGCTGATATGACGGCGGAAGAAACCTTTGAGAGAGAGATGAGACCGCTGCGTAGCATTCAGGATAATTATGAAAAGATTGTCCTGACACTGGATCGATTTTCACTCGGAAATTACGATGGTATAAAAGTTGTGAATGTCATCGATTGGCTATTGGGATGAGGAATCTGTGGATGCGTCGTCAAGTTTGAAGGAACTTCCAGATGAAATTTTGAAAATCACAGATGAAAAACTGTTTGAATAAAAATAAGAAAAGGATGGAAACAGCTTCCAGATAAATTGTGAGTAAGAGTATTTTCGGCAGAAAAAAGGGACGCATATCTTTAGTATTATATCGCAGTAAAACTGAAAAGATTTGACATTCCCTTAGAGCATTCTAGAACGACAAAATCTGATAAGGAAGTAGCATTTCTTACGTCTTAGGAGTAGAAGTTGAAAAATGTTTTTCTGGTCGATTTCAATAGGTTTCAAAAATATCCATTATATTTGCTTCCGGCTGATCGAAACCGGCATTACGAATCAGCCGGAAACAAATATTTGTTCTTTTAATTCCAGAAATGCTTCTACATATGCATACTTCCATCATCGGAATGACGGTTCCTTCAAAACGGAATTACGGTTTCATAAGTCCGGATAGTATGGACACGGAAGCCGGAATACTCAACCATGTAGAATCCTATTGTAAAGCAGGTAGATTACATCTACGGATATATTTTTTTAATACCAGGCTGTTTTCTAATATTTTAAGGCAGCATGCTAAGCGTGAAACGACATCTTCTTGTGATAATGAAAGGCGCTTGGCAATGTCTTCGTCTGATAGTGCTGGTTTGTGATTTAGTTCGAACTTATAAATGATAATTTGTTGGTCAATATTATCTAATTCAGAAAGTGCAATAGATATATCTTCATTATCAACATATGAATCTTCATGATTAGAGTAACTGGTCTGATCAACAAAAACTTGGGTAGAGTCACGGAAGATCGGATTATTTATACGACAAACAGCAAGCGTGTTTCTGACTGTTCTTTCGGGTAAATCAGTACCTTCAGAGATTTTTTTTATAAACGTATCCGTATCGATAAAGGAGTTAACATCGTTAAAACAATGAAGATCAATGTCTTCGTGGGAATTGGTGTAATTTAAAATAATAGCCATTTTCCTATAATAATAATTACTGACGTTGAATATATTTTTTGCAATATAGGTACTGGCGCCATGACGGATACGAGAGGACATAAAAGTAGTAATGGTGCCTTTTTCAGGTAAATATTTTTCTAATTCCAGCCAGACCGCTGCTTCGGCAGCTGAGCAGAGTTCGTCATAGATTTTCATGAATTTTGGAAATTTCTGTTTTACATGTTGGCGAATAAAAGGACGATTTTCAGTTATGATTTTTTCTTTTTCTGCTGGTGTCATAATAAGTGTCTCCTTTTCAGGTGCGCAGGTAATTAATACCTGAGGGGATAGTGACATGTGTATTATATCAGAGTCTAAGAGGATGTTGGTTGCATATCGTGAAACTTTTATAAAAAATATAAATGCCAATCTTGCACCTTACTAAGTGATAGATTATAATTAATATTAAGGATATCTTAAATATCATCCGGAAGATTTCTGGATGATATTTTTTGTTAAGAATAGAATTCTGATTCGGAGGATAATCGATGCGAGGTGCATATTCCGCAAAAACAGAGCACTCGCTCCGCATGAGCGGAGCGCTGTTCCGCTAGGAACGGATCATTGCCCTGTTGGTTAATAAAGTTACTTGCTTTCTACACGTCTATCAGAGGTTATGCAGGATTTTGTGTTAAGAACGATAGCATTTGCTGAGACGTCATTTGATTACATGTTGGTTATAAATCAGAAGTGTCAATATCTGGCTGAAGGGATGACGTATTAGAAAAAAAGAGCTATAATGAAAAGAAAATGCAGCAATCGATTATCCATATAAAATCTGATGGAGGTGAGAGACAATGGGCAATTTTGTAAATCCAGGAAATGATGCGTTTCAGGCAACATTAAATGCAAAAATATATGTTGATAAGAGTGGATTGCTTAATTATACCAATAGTGTTTTGGCATCTACGGATGCTTATATATGTAATAGCCGTCCAAGACGTTTTGGAAAATCAATTACGGCCAATATGCTTACGGCTTATTACAGCAGAGGTTGTGATTCTGAAGAAATGTTTTCACAATTAGAAATAAGTCAATCACCAGATTTCAAAAAACATTTGAATAAGTATGATGTCATTCATTTGGATGTGCAGCGGTGTATGGAACCGGCAGGTGGCCCGGAACATATTGTATCATACATTTCAGAGCAGACGATTATGGAATTGATGATGTATTATCCGGATGTGGTGACAAAAAATATGCGGTCTTTGCCGGAAGTTTTAGCGCGTATTAATGTTGCAACGGGCAGGAGATTTGTTATCATTATTGATGAGTGGGATGTTGTAATTCGTGATGAAGCTGCTAATTTGAAAGTCCAGAATGAGTATATTAGTTTTTTACGTGGGTTATTTAAAGGAACAGAACCGACCAAATATATTCAATTGGCTTATTTAACGGGCATTCTGCCGATTAGAAAAGAGAAGACACAATCTGCATTAAACAATTTTGATGAATTTACAATGCTCAGTCCGAGTGTGCTGGCAAAGTATATCGGTTTTACCGAAGATGAGGTACGCAAGCTTTCTGAAGCTTATCATCAGGATTTTGAAAAGGTAAAAAGATGGTATGACGGATATTTTTTGAATGATTACCAAGTTTATAATCCACGTGCAGTTGTCAGTGTTATGCTAAAGGGTGAATTTAAAAGTTATTGGTCAGAAACAGCGTCCTATGAAGCCATTGTACCCCTTATTAATAGAAATTATGACGGATTAAAAACGGCTATTATCGAAATGCTTTCTGGAAGTGCGGTTAAGGTCAATACAGCAACATTTACGAACGATATAGTCAATATTCGGAGTAAGAATGAAGTACTGACTTATATGATCCATTTGGGATATCTCGGATATGATCAGTCAAGAAAGAATGCATTTGTTCCGAATGAAGAAATCAGGCAGGAATTGATGTTGGCAGTTGAGAGTAGGGCCTGGAATGAGATGCAGTTGTTTGAGCAGGAGTCAGAAAGTCTTCTCGATGCAACATTAGATATGAATGGTGAAGCGGTTGCAGAGCAGATAGAGAAAATTCATAATGAATATGTATCTGTTATTCAGTACAATAACGAAAATTCATTGAGCAGTGTGTTGACAGTTGCGTATTTAAGTGCGATGCAGTATTATTTTAAACCGGTTCGTGAATTGCCAACGGGAAGAGGATTTGCAGATTTTGTCTATATTCCAAAACCTGAATACAGGGAAGATTATCCGGCGATGGTTGTTGAATTAAAATGGAACAAGAATGCAAAAACAGCTTTGGATCAGATAAAAAACAAGAAATATCCGCAATCAGTTTTGAATTATACAGGGGATATTTTGATGGTTGGAATTAATTATGATAAGGAAAATAAAGAACATCAGTGCCTGATTGAAAAGTACAAAAAGTAAGATACTGTATATACCATGCCATTCATTGGAGGAAAAAGATGATTCTTATTCGAGGAATAATTTCAGGAAGTTTACAGAAATATATTTTGCGGACAGGTTGATAAAATAGCTAATTTGAAGTATAATAAAATTAGCTAAAATAAGGAGGCGATGATATGATTACTGCAACCGCAACTGCAACCGAAATGCAGAACAATTTCGGAAGGTATCTGAATCTTGTGATGTCCGGACAGGAAATCATCGTGACAAAGAATGGAAGGGAAGTTGGTCGGTTTATTCCGAAAGATGCCACTGTGTCTTATCTGACAGATTCTCTTACTGGAATTTTGAAGGAAGACTATGACTTGGATGAGGTCAAGGCAGAAAGCATGAGGGCAAAGTATGGTTCTGTTGATTGATACCAATATTGTGTTGGATGTTCTTCTGAATCGATCGGAATTTGTCAAAGATTCTTCGGTGGTTTGGAAACTCTGCGAAACAGAACAGGCAAAGGGCTACCTTTCAACATTGACTTATGCCAATATGATGTATGTCATGAGAAAGCAGCTGACACCAGATCAGATTGAAGAAGTGTTTCGTAAGCTGAATCTGATTTTTAAATTTGCAGATTTCAGTCCGGCAGTTCTGGAAAGAGCTGTGAATATGAAATGGAAAGATTTTGAGGACGCCGTTCAAAGTGCAACGGCGGAATCTGTCCATGCTGATTATATTATCACAAGAAATTTGAAGGATTTCACCCGGAGTAAAGTTATGGCATTTACGCCAACCGAACTTCTGGCGAGAATCTAAAACTAGGATACCGCTGAAGCTGAGGTGTAGAAATACGGATTGGCACGAAAGGATACAGACCATATGGACAATTCTGCTGCAAGGAACAAATGGATGGATAGAGAGGCCCTGGAGAATTACAGGCATGCGATGCGTATATGCTGTATGAATGCATTGCATGTCTGTTCGGATGAGGCGCTTTCAGAGTTGTGCTATGATCTGGATATCAGCAGAAATGGGGATGCGAGAGCCTATGAGCATCTTCTGGGCGGCCAATGCATGGTGATTACTTCAGAGCCCGGAGGCGGGAAGTCCTATTTGATGTGGCTGCTGCTGAGGGATTATCTGGCGGACTGCAGGGATGATTCAGATCGTCTGCCGGTGTTTCTTGATGGAAGGGATTGCAGTATTGTCTGGGATTCGATTGAGAAGGGGATTGTGAGAGCACTCAGCGGGCATTTTCCCCTAGTCACTGAAGAATTAGTCAGGGAGCGATTGCGTGCAGGCGGGTTTGTCCTGCTGGCGGATGCAGTTGATGCGCAGTCCGAGACCGGAAGTTTTTTACTTTCTGAGCTGTATTGTCTGGGCCATGACACAGACAATACGGTGATCATTGCTTCCAGAATGCAGTGTGACAGACGAGATTTCCATTCGGATTTTGTGTATTATACGATTGATCCTGTCAGCGATGAGCAGATTATCCGGTGGCTTGAACGTGATGCGGCTTTAAGGATGATTGGTGGAGACGAGAGGAATAGGAGCTGTGAGATCCGACGGATGCCGGGACGGCTTCTGGAAGTACTTCGAACGCCCTTGTTTATTCGTATGTATGCGATGACAGCAGTACATTCAGCAGTGCATTCCGATGACTGGACAGTTTTATCGAATCACACGGCGCTTCTGGAAGCCTATATAGATATGAGAATGAAGTCTATGAGCTGTTCACCGGAGAATCGTGACAGAATTTTTGCTGTTTTGTGCGAATATGCAGCGGATAGTTATGTCAATGGGGATAGTGAAGAACGTTTTTTGAACTGGGAGCGGTCAGAGATTTGTACTCAGATAGAGGCTGCTGGTTTTATTACACGGCGTTCACAGACTGTTCATTTCAGATACAGCGTATTTCATCAGTTCTTTATGGCCTGCTATTTATCGGGACTCAGCGCGGAACAGTTGAATATATGGATGGATGCCCATAAATCGGACAAGCGGTATGATGAGAGTATTTGTTATCTGGCGGGCATTTTGGCCAATCACTGCAGTCAGAATTGGATTCTGGATTATCTGGAGCAGAACAATCTGAGGCTTTATGTGAAGGCCCTTGCGTACGGAAGAAATTATGCAGCGTCGGAAGTAAATATCAATTTTGAATATGCCTGTCATTTCTTTGCGCGTGTTTTGAGAACGTATGAGTCGATCATTCAGACACATTTTGACAATATTTATCGTCTGTTTGATGGTTATAGTATTGATGATACTGGGAAGGTATGTATTCGCGGGAATATGAATTTCCGACAGAGAACATTGTCGGTGTGCATCTACAATGGTTCAGCGGAGGCGAAGACGCTGGAGGCTGTTGTATCCGGAGGCAGAGGCATCTACAGGATCGAAGATAAGGCAGGGGTATCTTTTGATTTTGAAGAACATATGATCAGGAACAGGAGAGAGTATTGCTATGACCTGGATTTGCTGACCTTGGGGCCGGATACGGCAAGAGAGATTGCTGTGGATATGATCAGAGATCAGACGATGCGTGCCATGGACAGGAAGAATATATTTGACGGGCATGTCGATGTACTGTTGGCGGAATATACGGAGAGTAAGCTGAGGAGACTGCGCAGTAAGCGGTGGACAGGGAACAGTGAATCTATTCTGACATTGTATACAGGTGATTATGACCGGATTATACATAGACTGGAACAGCTGAGTGTGACGAACATCGAGATTAATGTTTGTGCCAGCCTGACTGCACTGATAAGGTCAAGAGTCGATGATGTGACAGAATTGCTGGATATCCGGCCGGATCTGCCGCAGACAGATTTAATGCTGAAGCAGGGAAGGCATTCTGATAGATCGGAGGCGGCCTATTCGGATTGGCAGTTATTGAAGAAGATACAGAGAATATGGACGTTGTCGGATGATGCCATACGAAGGATTACGACAGAGATTGTACCGGCTTTGTCAGCAGTCAGACAGCCCGCCAGGAAGATCGGCTGGGTCTGTCGCGGTGATGGATTTTCCGGCATCCGTTACATAGAAGTGAAGACAGATGAGGGAGAGGATATCTCACCGATTTTAGAATTCCGGGAGGATGCTGACAGAATCGGCGCTTCCGGGGATTTGGCTTCTGCAGCTGATTTACATGGTACCGGTCAATTGCAGAGGCTCGGCAAGTGTGAGTCGGATGTATTAAGAGAAAGGACATCCATTTTGCAACGCTATTTTGGTGATTATGTATTCCATAGTATTATCTATAGAGAAGTTAAAAGGGATTTTGAGCGGCTGTTTGGCAGACGATAAATTTCAACAGGACATTTCAGGAAAGGACTTGAAGAGAATGATAGAGACAATCAGACTTTTTGATGAAGATAGCCACCAGACATTGTTTGAGGGGTGCGTATTATCTTGTGAGCAGGATGGTGATTTATATAAGATCACATTGAACCAGACAATGTTTTTCCCGGAAGAGGGCGGTCAGAGCTGCGACAGAGGCACACTCAATGATATTCCGGTGGAGAAGGTACTGGAGAAGGACAGAGTGATCTACCATTGGGTGAAGGAACCGCTGTGGGAAGGCGATACGGTTACAGGTTGTGTCGATTGGGAGAAGCGTTTCTCAGATATGCAGCAGCATACGGGCGAGCATATTGTATCCGGACTTATTCATGAATACTTCAGGCTGAATAATGTAGGTTTTCATTTGGGAAGCGAAGCCGTGACCATGGATTTTGATGGTGTGATCACCAGGAAACAGCTCCGTATGATCGAGCATAAAGCGAATGAGGCAGTTGTGAAGAATCTTCCGGTGAAGATTACATGGCCTTCAAGGGAGGAACTGATGGAGATTCCTTACCGCAGCAAGAAGGAGATAGACGGACCGATTCGTATTGTGGAGATCCCGGGCTATGATATCTGTGCCTGCTGTGCACCCCATGTTCATTCTACCGGCGAGATCGGCATGATTCGACTGACGGGGATGGAGAAGTATAAAGGCGGCGTGCGCATTCAGATGCTCTGCGGTTTCAGAGCACTGGCAGATGCCCTTGAGAAGGAACGTAATGTTTATGATATTTCCGCGCAGTTGTCTGCGAAGCCTTATGAAGTGGCTGCTGCGGTAGAGAAGCTGAAGAATGAGGATCTGGCGCTGAAGCAGGAGATGACTGGGATGAAGATGGATATCCTGCAGGAGAAGATTACAGCGCTGCCGGAGAATGAACAGAATATATGCTTTTTTGATAAGCATATGGACAAGAGCAACATGCGGTATGCTTTTAATCTTCTGGTTGAGAAGTGCAGCGGCCTTTGTGGATGCTTTGACGGGGATGATGAAAACGGTTATCGTTATGTGATGGGCGGCAGAGATGTGGATGTTATTGCAGCAGGTAAGGCGATGAATGAGGCCCTTGATGGCCGTGGCGGCGGTTCGAAGGAGATGTTCCAGGGCAGTTTGAAGGCTGCAAGAGAGCAAATTGAGAAATATTTTGCTAATCTGTAAAAAAACCATAAAATTTTGCAGAATGCCATTGATTTTTTCAAAAATATCATTATAATAGTAGGTACACTTGTTTAATATAGGATAATGACCGTATTAGCGTTATGCTTTATTAAAAAAGTGTTTTTATTGACGATGATAGAATATGAAAGAGGTACATTCAATGGATGAAGCTGTATTTTTGCAGATCTTGAATAGTTTGCTGGAGAAGGCAAAGAAGAAAAAAAATGAGCTTGATTATGGCGACATCAATGATGCGTTCAAGGGCTTCGAGTTTGACGAGGAGAAGATGGAAGAAGTTTACGAATTCCTGGAAGCGAAGAATATTGATATTATTAATATTCCGGAAGCACAGGATGACGATGATGAGTTCCTCGATCACCAGGAAGAAGAAGTTGAACTGCTGGATGATGTTGATGCACTGGAAGGTGTCAGCCTGGAAGATCCTGTCAGAATGTATCTGAAGGAAATAGGAAGTGTGAAGCTTTTATCCCCTGAGGAGGAAGTTGAGCTTTCCAAGAGAGCAGAAGCGGGTGACCAGAAGGCCAAGGATAGAATTATTGAAGCCAATCTTCGTCTGGTAGTCAGTATTGCGAAGAAGTATGTGGGCCGCGGCATTCCGTTCCTTGATCTGATCCAGGAAGGCAACATGGGTCTGATCAAAGCTGTCGAGAAGTTTGATTATGCCAAGGGATTCAAGTTCAGTACATATGCAACCTGGTGGATCCGCCAGTCTATTACCCGAGGTATTGCTGATAAAGGTAAGACAATTCGTGTGCCCGTGCACATGGTAGAGACAATCAACAAGACATTGCGTATGTCCAGGAATCTTTTACAGGAGCTGGGAAGAGAACCTACCAGCGAAGAGATTGCAGAGCGTCTTGGAACAACCAAACAGAAGGTAGAAGAGGCTCTTGAGATTTCACGTGATCCTGTTTCTATGGACAGCCCGATTGGTGAGGAAGAAGATTCCAGTCTCGGAGATTTTATCGAAGATGAGAATATGCTTTCACCATCTGATTCGGCTGACTATCAGATGCTGAAGAAGGAACTGGTGAACGCACTGGATACGTTGACAGACCGTGAACGCAAGGTTATTGAGCTTCGTTTTGGCCTGATTGATGGACAGGCCAGAACACTGGAAGAGGTTGGCAAGGAATTTAAGGTTACGCGTGAACGTATTCGTCAGATTGAGGCGAAAGCGCTGCGCAAGCTGAGACATCCGTCCAGAAGCCGCAAGCTGAAGGATTTCCTTCAGGAGTAACAGGGATTGCTTCTCTGATGCGGATGAGAGGACTGCTGGAAGGCAGTTTATAATGATGAGATCTATATAGAATGCTGCATATGTAGGCGTTTCCAGATATGGAGCCGACAATGCAGCATTTTTTTTGCGAGTCTACGCGAGTAATGAGCTGAAGCCCCTGTTTGCACAGGACTTTAGCGAATAGATTCAGAGGTGAACAGTATGATTTTTGACACACGTTTTTCTGAGAAGGAATCGATGCGCTATGGCGTGGTGGACGGCACGGCAACCATTGTGAAGTATGAAGGCGATGAGATGCGTGTTGTGATTCCGGCGTCTATTGATGGTTTCAAAGTGACGAAGATTGAGCCCTATGCTTTCTCGGAGAAGTCTATGAAGTATATTCAGTTTCCGGATACGTTGGAGGTGATCGACCATCATGGTTTCAGTGAATGCAGGGAACTGTTGAATCTGGATTTTCCGGATTCACTGAAATCCATTGGCAATTACGCTTTTTATAATTGCTGGGCATTGGAACAGGTACATCTGACAGCCCATATCCGATCTATTGGTTTTGGTGCTTTCAAGAACTGCGAGAAGCTTTCAGAGATTGTTCAGGACAAGATTGAAGGGCTGGATATCAGTATCGGTAGTATCCTGGATGATTTGAACCAGCAGATTCACGTGATTGTGCGGCATTTATATCCGGATAAGCCTGTGGAGGAGGCCAGAGTTATTTTTACGGAGCATGATTACGAAGTGGTCGCCAATGTGGCTTCCATGTGTAAGCAGTTTGAGTCTACGGAGATTGGTTCCGGCAAGTATATCCGCTACTGTATCGGTATCCAGGATGTGGATTATAACAAATACGATGGGATGTTCTATGTCCTTTTAAGGGGTGATCCCTTTGATACGATCATCACGGTGGCTATGGAGCGTCTGATGTATCCTTATGCATTGACGTTGGAAGGCGAGCATACGTACAAGGATTATATTGCAGAACACGCTTTGGAAGCGGCGAAGAAGTTTATTCAGGAGGATGACAAGGACAAGCTGACTTTTTTGGTCGATCTGGGTGTGCTTGACAGTGATGAGACAGACCAGGCCATTGATCTGGCGCTGTCCCTTGACAAGACAGAATTTACTGCTTTTCTGATGGATTATAAACACCGGAATTTTAGTATGGCAGATGAGTCCTTTGATTTATAGGAGGTTTTGACATGCATGAGATGAAAGAGAAGCTGATCAAGGCCGGAACTGACATTTTGAATGCTTCCAAGACAGAATTGTATGTCTCTATGCGTTTTTTGGATATTGCACTGAATAGTCTGGGTTATGAAATGGATCTGTCCATGAAGACGATCGGTACGGACAGTCAGAAGATTCGCTTTAATCCGAGATATCTGATAGAGAATTATCAGAATGACAGTGTGCTGGTGAATCGGGCTTATCTGCATATGCTGCTGCATTGTGTATTCAGACATATGTTTCATAACCGTGACAAGGATGAAGATGTCTGGAATCTCAGCTGCGATATTGCAGTTACAGCCATCATTGATCAGATGAATTACCGATGTATTCGGCTTGTTGTACCGGATGAACGACAGGCCATATATGACCGACTGAAGTCAGAGATGAAGGTGCTGACAGCAGAGGGCATTTATAAGTCGCTGACAAAAAGGCCTCTGACTTGGCTTGAGATGGAAGCGGCTAAGAAGCAGTTTGTGGTGGACGATCATGTTTTCTGGGATTCGGAGCAGGAGGATCAGAAGGATGGCGACGGCCGGAATGATCAGAATCAGAACAACGAGGACAAGCAGGATGATGAGAACAATGATCAGAACAATCAGAACAATGACAGACAGAAGGAACAGAAAGAGCAGGAACGTAAGGAGCAGGAGAAACAGTGGCAGGAGATCAGTGAGAAAATGCGCACGAATATGGAGACCTGTTCTAAAGACGCGGCTGAGATGGCTGGAGACCTTTATGACTATATTAAAATAGCTACAAGAGAACGTTATGATTACAAACGTTTTCTTCAGAAATTTACAACGCTTCGAGAAGAAATACGACTGGATCTGGACAGTTATGATTATATTTATTATACATACGGTCTGAATCATTATGGCAATATGCCCCTGATCGAGGCCCTTGAATACAAGGAAGTCCGCAAGATAGAGGAACTGGCCATTGTTATTGATACGTCAGAGTCCTGTTCCGGTGAGTATGTGCGTCGTTTTCTGGAGGAGACATTTGCCATTCTGACAAATAAGGACAATTTTTTCAGGAAAATGAATGTGCACATTATCCAATGTGATGCCAAGGCTCAACAGGATGATGTGATCACCTCTGAAGAAGACATGAAGCGTTATATGGAGAATTTTAAGATTATCGGTTTCGGCGGTACGGATTTCAGACCGGCTTTTGAGTATGTCAATGAGCTGTGCCGCAAGAAGGTGTTCAGACATCTGAAGGGACTTCTGTATTTTACGGATGGCTACGGCACTTACCCGGCCAGACGTCCGGATTACGATGTGGCCTTTGTTTTTCTTGAGGAAAGTTATAATGACAGACATGTGCCTCCTTGGGCCATCAAGCTGATTCTTGGACCGGAGGATATACAAATGGGAGGATTAGACCATGAACATTAAACAGGCAAAGGATGAGATCAGGCATACCGTTCAGGCTTACCTGACAAAAGATGCATTGGGAGATTATGCGATTCCTGTGGTCAGACAGAGACCGATTCTTCTGATCGGACCGCCGGGTATCGGCAAGACAGCTATTATGTCACAGGTGGCAAGGGAGTGTGGTGTGGCACTGGTTTCTTATACGATTACCCATCATACGAGACAGAGCGCCATCGGTCTGCCATTCATCGAGAAAAAGAATTTCGGCGGCAAAGAGTATTCAATCACAGAATACACAATGAGTGAGATCGTAGCGTCTATTTATGAGAAGATGGAAGCAACCGGGCTCAAAGAAGGTATTTTGTTTATAGATGAGATCAACTGTGTATCCGAGACACTGGCACCGACTATGCTGCAGTTTTTGCAGGGCAAAACTTTCGGCAATCACCAGATTCCTGAGGGATGGGTGATTGTGACAGCCGGTAATCCGCCGGAATACAACCAGTCTGTCAGAGAATTCGACATTGTCACCCTTGACCGTGTCAAACGGATCAATGTGGAAGAAAATTATCCGGTATGGAAGACCTATGCTTATGAGAACCATATCCACAGTGCGATTTTGTCTTATCTGGATATCAAGAAAGAGAATTTTTATCAGATTGAGACAACGGTGGATGGCAAAGAGATTGTTACGGCCCGTGGTTGGGAGGATTTGTCCAGGCTGATGCAGGTTTATGAGCAGCTGGATATTCCTGTGGATGAGTCTGTGATCCTGCAGTACATCCAGAATCGTCGGATCGCCAAGGATTTTGCCAATTATCTGGATTTATATAAGAAGTATCAGACGGACTATGATGTGGATGCCGTTGTACAGGGCAATGTGAAGCCGTCTTCCATTGATCGTATTCAGAAAGCATCCTTTGATGAGAAACTCAGTGTTATTAATCTGTTGATCAGCAAGCTTACTGCGGCATTTACGGAAGTTTTTGACAAAGATCAGTATGTCCGGGATCTCTATGAGATTTTGAAGGAGCTGAAGTTTGTTCTTGGCCGTGCACCGAAGGATGGTTCCAGAACAGCAGCGATTTTGTCGGAAAAGGCAGAGCAGGTGGAGGAAGAGCTGAAGCTGAATAAGGAGCGTGGGCTCTATGATGCATCCAAATTGCTCAGTATGAAACTGATTTTGAAGACACTGGAGCAGTATCGTCAGCAGCTGGTCAAGGATAATCGTCTGGATCCGGATGAAGCCTTTGCCTTTATTAAGGCATCTTTTGCCAAGGATACAGAAGAGCGAAAACAGCTCATTCAGACAGCGGCTGCTTACCTTGAGAATGCTTTTTCCTTTATGGAAAGTGCTTTTGGAGAGAGCCAGGAAATGGTCATCTTTATCACAGAGCTGAATGCCAATAAGTATTGTGCACGTTTTATCAGGGACAATGGTTCTGCAAAATATGATCGCTACAATAAATCGCTGCTCTTTGATGAGAAACGTGAGAATCTCCTCCGTGATATCGGGGAAGCCAGCGAATTTGCCGCTTTTCTTGATTAGTGCCGTGGATATTTGAAGCATAAAAATATGACAGAGAAAATTTTAGAGAATTTCAGCATTGCCCAGATCTGTGAATCCGGGCAATGCTTTCGTATGGAGGAAATACAGGATGGCCGATATCAGGTCATTGCCGGGGACAGATATCTGGAGTTGGAGCAGCAGGGAAATAGGGTCCGCTTTGACTGCACTGAAGTCGAATATCGGGATTTCTGGCGGCATTATTTTGATATTGAGACGGATTATGGTGTTGTGATGGCGCAGATCAACCCGAATGATACCTATCTGACAGCGGCTGCTCAGTTGGCATGGGGTGTAAGAATCCTGAATCAGGATTTGTGGGAGATGATTGTTACGTTCCTTATTTCCCAGCAAAATAATATCGTCAGAATTCGCCGCTGTATTAAGAATATCTGTGAGACCTATGGAACGGCAAAGGCAGCGTCGAATGGTGTCTGTTATTATGCTTTTCCGACAGCCCAGGCACTTGCCGGGCTTGAAGAAGATGCTTTGATGGCCTGCAACCTGGGTTATAGAAGTAAATATGTGGTCCGTGCCGCCAAAGCCGTATCTTCCGGTGAAGTGGACCTGGCATGGATCAGTAGGTTGAATTACCAGAAAGCAAGGGCGGAACTTTTAAAACTCTTTGGTGTTGGAGAAAAAGTGGCAGACTGTATCTGCCTTTTTGCCCTGCATCATTTGGATGCATTTCCGGTGGATACCCATATCCGTCAGGTAATGGAACAACATTATAAACGGGGATTCCCGAATCGTCGTTACAAAGGCATTCGGGGCATTATGCAGCAATATATCTTTTATTACGAACTGCATGGAAGTGAAAAATAATCAAGATAAGGGATTTAAAGAGTGCCTGTGTTGAACAGACGCATCTTGAATCCCTTTTTTGGTGAGTTGCAAAAGTAACTTCTACTTTGCAGAAGTAAATTCTACTTTGCAGGGTTAAATTCTATACAAAATAGAAAAATAATGACTTAGATATATGAAATCCCTGAAAACGGAGTTAAAAT
>NZ_JAMOKJ010000034.1:0-15681 GCF_023656595.1 Coprococcus intestinalis
ACCTTCCTGCGCTACAAGAATGTATGTTGCCCTGTTTGGTTCTTTGCAGGCTATGATGATGGCAAAGGAAGGCATCCGTGCTACAAATGTAGAAGGCTTTGTTCATAATGATTTGAAGGTTACACTGGAAAATCTTTATCGCCTGCAGCATGATGTTTTACATAACAAAGTGGATGCAATCCTGTGGGATATTGTAAAGGAACAGAAGGTTATTCATTAAGAAACATCTTAGGTAGATTCCGATTTATCCCGCTGCAAATATAGGCAGTGTTTGATTCTTGCCAAACTGCGACTGTAAACCAACTGCACCTTGTACTACAATAAGCTTGTAAGATAAGTAAGCATATTTTAGGTCAAAGTAAAGAGCTTTGGGACGAATCATCCCAAAGACAGGTTAAAGGATTCATCGGGCTCAGTTTGCCTGACACAAAAATTATAAACATATAGAAAAGACCATAAATTCTAATTTCAATTTGTACGAAAGGAAGAATTGTGGTCTTTTTCGTTTCAGAAGGAGGCGGTTTTACAGGATTTTTTAAGCAAAGAAACAGGAATAATAGAGCAAAAATGGGTCCGAAATCAAAAATGTGGATATGGATATGCCGAAAGAAGCGGAGGTTGCAGTCTTTTGGCTTTTTCGTGTTGAAGGTGTCTCCAATAAATCACCGACTCTTGTACCGGCAAAGGATGCTGCATGTACAGAAGAAGGCAATAAGGCATATTATATCTGCGACAGATGCGATAAGTGGTTTGAGGATGCACAAGGTAAATCTGAGATTGCAGATAAAACAAGTGTTATCATACCGGCAGCTGGTCATACGCTTTCAGATTGAAAAGCTGATGATAACAGTCACTGGCATGAATGTGAATGTGGATACAAAGCGGATGTTGCACAACACAGTTTTAAATGGGTGGTAGATAAAGAAGCTAACGCAACACAAAAAGGTGCCAAGCATGAGGAGTGTACAGTTTGTGGATATAAGCGTGCCGCAGTTGAAATTCCTGCTACAGGAACTACCATTGCACCTGCAACAACACCGAAAAAAGATTCAACAACTACATCTACATCTGTTGTGAAAAATCCGAAAACAGGAGACAACAGCAATATTTTACTGTGGATTGTATTACTGTTGATTAGTGGAGGCACAGTGAGTTGTATTATTGTATATAACAAGAAGAGAAAATATAACATGAAGTAATTCAGATGAGAATTTATGAAACGACCGGAGAGCCAATTGACTCTCCGGTCTTTACATGAGCTTCATAAGCAAAATTTTTATAACAAATGATTTTTAATAGTATCTATTAATTTCACGCAAAGTTTGATAAAATATAAGTTAAGGTTCAGAAGAAAAAAGAAAGAATAGGTTTGCAATGAATGGATATTTTTGTGTATTAACTATAATCGATTTTTTTATTTTGTGCTTTATGTGTATTCTCACATATTTGAGTGAATCACTTAGCAGAAAACAAAAGCGTGGTTTTTTATTGGCCTTTGTTCTGATTGCTGGGATTTCGATACTGGAAGTTATTACCCTTGTAGTGGACGGATTGCCGCCTGCTTACCGCTGGTTGAATGTTGCATCCAATTATATGGGGTTTGGTCTGTCTCCGGCTGTGTGCATCTGTCTTGTGTATGTACTGGACAGGAAAACAGTCTTTCGTCGTAAGATCAGGACTGCGATACTTTTTGAAATCGGATATTTGATTTTCTTATTTGTTACTATCCCATACGGAATTGTATTCTCTGTGAGCGCAGACAATATTTATTCGCGTGGTCCACATTTTTATATATATATTATCATGTATTTTGGGGCAATTTTGTATCTTTCGGTATCTACGATTATCAATGCCAGAGAATTTCAGAATCGCAGCAAATTGTTAATCTATCCGCTTTTTCTTTTTGTGATGGCAGAAACGATTATTCAGGTTGTTCTTCCGAAACTCCATGTTACCTGGTTATGTATTACACTGCTTTCTGTATTGTATTTTATTTATTGTAATGAAATGTGGAATCAGCTGGATGCACTCACCGGGCTATTGAACCAGAATAGCTATCTTAGGAAGACGGGTGGGATGGGGTGTAAAGCAAGCGTGCTCGTAGTGTTTGATGTGGATGATTTCAAACAGATCAATGACAGTTATGGACATGTGCAAGGGGATCTTTGCTTGGCTGAGATTGCAGAATGTATTAAAAAAGCTTACGCAAATTTTGGATATTGTTATCGCATAGGCGGTGATGAGTTTTGTGTACTTCTGAAAAACGCTGATAAGGAAGATTGGTGCAAACAGGAATTTTTACATCGGCTGGAAGAAAAGCGAAGAAAGATTACATTTTTACCAACGGTTTCTTATGGATCAGCTTCGTTCTCATGTGGGGACATTGTTGCTGTTAAAGATAAAGCCGATCGGGATATGTATCAATATAAATACGAGCGGAAAAATCGCAATGGTATGGTGTAAGAACGTGTACCATTGCGATTTTTTTACCCTGACAACAGTGTAACCATTGAAATTACATCTGTTTTTGATATTATTATTGTCAAAGAGAGGTGTTTATAATGCAGATTTCAAGCAGATTTACAATGGCAATCCATATGTTTGCCTGTATAGATACATTTTCGGATCAGAAGATGACTAGTGATTTTATGGCAGCAAGCATTGGAACTAATCCGGTGATTGTTCGTAAAATATTGCAACAATTAAAGGCTGCTGGTCTTATTGAAGTTGCAAGAGGGACAGGCGGTGTGACAATTCTTCGGATGCGTGATTATATCATTACAATTTCCGGAGTCTTTTTTTGTTTGTCATAATCAATGTAAAACTTTTAAAGGAAGTTGTAATAAAAAAGTTACAAAAAAAGCTGATATGGTGCAATCCTATAATTGTTGGTGAATAGTAAAATACGCTTGCTATTTATGGTCTCCTATATTATAATTTATTATGTATGACGAATTCTATTTGTACTATTAGTTAGACACAAAATCTGGAGTGGAAAGATGTGGCAGATTGTTCTGGGGAGTTTTGGATTTCTCCTGTATTTTATATATGATATCAATAGCATTCGAAAGAAGAATGTTATTTTTCAAAAATTTTTTGCAGTGGGTACGGTTTTTGTGGTTGTATCGCTGCTCATGGAACTTTTGCTTTTGTGGGGGCAGTGTCAGCACAGAATCGGAAGGATGATCGGCTTTGGAACAGGAGCCGTAGGCTTCTTTGCACTGCTTATATACACCTTGTTTTTTGCCCTTCCCTTTGAAGAAACGTACTGTGAAGATAATAAATTGCGTGCTGCATATACAGAAGGTATGTATGGTGTGTGTCGTCATCCTGGAGTTTTGTGGTTTGCAGGTGCATATCTTTGTATGTGGGGAATGTTTGGCGGATGGAAACAGGGGATCTATTTTTTGCTTATGATTTTCTGGAATTATCTGTATATCATTTTTCAGGATCTGTGGACTTTTCCACAGACATTTTTTAATTATAAGGAATATCAGAAAAATACACCTTTTTTAATACCGAATAGAGATAGTATACGGGTATGTTTAAGTAGTATCAGAAAACAGTGATTGATCTGGGGTAGCAATCTATGAATTTGGAAGAGAAATTAAAAAAACAACAGTATAAAGAAATCTGGCAGCAGTACTGTGGATTCTTGGATCTGTCGATGGATGGATATATGAAGATTCAGCGGCGGTTGATGGAGGAACAGATCCGGTTGTGGAGCAACTGTGGTTTGGGACAATCCATTTTAAAAGGAAAATATCCGAAAAATCTGGATGAATTCCGAAAAATGGTACCGTTGACAACCTATGAAGATTATGCGGATGTTTTGCTTACGAAGCAACCGGATATGCTTCCGGGAAATCCTGTTATATGGATACAGACAACCTGGGAGGGTGGAAAGCATCCGATCAAGGTGGCACCGTATACCAGAAGTATGCTGGATACGTATCGAAATAATGTCACAGCATGTCTGATTTTATCGACGAGTAAAGAGAAGGGCTCTTTTGATGTGGCAGCTACAGATAAGTTTCTGTATGCGCTTGCACCGCTGCCTTTTGCTACAGGGCTTTTTCCACTGGCACTGGGGGAGGAAATCAATATCGAATTCTTGCCAGCGGTAAAAGATGCTGTAAATATGAGCTTCAGCGAAAGAAACAAGTTGGGTTTTAAGATGGCAATGAAGAAAGATCTCGGATTTTTCTTTGGGCTGGGCAGTGTAGCTTATGCAGTTAGTTTAAGTCTTTCTTCCATGACGAGTGGTGGTGGCGGCATCAAGCTGTCAGAGCTTATGAAATGTAAAGCGCATATGATTCTTCGTCTGCTGCAGGCAAAGCATCGCTGTAAAAAAGAGAACCGACCGTTGCTTCCAAAAGATCTGTTTCATTTGAAAGGCTTTATGGTGGCGGGGACAGATAACCTGTGTTATAAAGACGATCTTGAAGCGCTCTGGGGGATTCGGCCGATGGAATTATTTGCCGGTACGGAACCTTCTATCATGGGTACGGAGACCTGGACAAGAAAAGGAATGTATTTCTTCCCGGATACGGCATTTTACGAATTTATTACCGAGAAGGATATGATGAAAAATCATAAGGATCCTTCTTACATTCCGCCGACGTATCTGATGGATGAAGTACGCCCCGGAGAAAAATATGAGCTTGTATTTACCATTCTGAAAGGTGGAGCGTTTGCCCGTTACCGTTGTGGCGATATGTACCGTTGTGTCGGACTGGAGAATCGGGATGATGAGACAAGGATTCCTCGCTTTGAATATGTAGACCGGGTACCGTGGATCATTGATATTGCCGGATTTACGAGGATTTCGGAGAATGGAATCCGAAGTGTGATCGGCCTTTCGAAGCTTCCAATCACAAATTGGGTTGCAACAAAGGAATACAATGAGCATAATCGTCCATATCTGCATATGTATGTGGAGCTGGAAAGGGACGCAATGCTTAATATGGCTATGAGTGCAACTATTTTAAAGGATTTACTGAGTACATATTTTAAATATATCGACCAGGATTACCGGGATCTTAAAAAGATTTTGGGAATGGATCCTTTACAGGTAACGATCTTTACATGTGGAACTTTTGCGGCCTATGAGAAAAAGACCGGAAAGAAAATACATCAGATGAGTCCTTCGCATTATGATCTGAAGGAACTTCTGGATGTACAGGAGTGTTTGAATAAAGTGAGATAAGTAGAGAAGAAAAGAATGGGATAAGGGGAATTTATGGGAACCTATGGATATATATCGATCATAGCCATGTTGTGCTATGGCTTTATGCTGTTAATGTTTTTGGCGGCAAAGAGAAATAAAATAATAAACAGTTTTCTGGTGGTGCTTTTGGGTCTGCTTTTCTGGACCGGAGGCTCTGCTTTTATGCGTGCACAGTTCTGGCCAGGTTGTGAATTCTGGTTTCAGGTTTCCCTGCTTGGCATCTTATTGCTGCCATATGCATATTGCCGTTTTATACTCGCTTTTGGAGGGAAAAAGAACGGTGCTCCTGGGAAAATATACCTAGCGGTTATGCTGCTTTGCTTTTGGTTGAATGTGCAGTATGGAATCTTCCTCGAATCCCCGAATGTGGTGGATAAAAATGGAATTTCAACATTTGTGTATGAAATCAAACCTGCGATTGTAGTGTTTTTTATTCCGGCAGGAATATTTCTGCTATATCTTTTTAAGGTCCTTGTGCGGATCTGCAATGAAAATCCCAATATAAAGGTGCAGTATGAACCGGTGATGTTGGGTGTTCTCGCTTTGTTCCTTGGAAATGCGTTTCTTGGAATTCCGCTTTTTAGTGGTTTCCCAATCGATATTTTAAGTGGTGTAGTAAATGTATTTTTACTGTTTTATGCACTGATTCGCAGACGGCTGTTCAGACTGCAGATGTTGGCATCTACCAGTTTGTGCTATGGTGTGGGATTTTTGTTTTCCATTCTTGTTTTTTTAAATATTGTTCCATCCCTGCAAAAGATTTTTCACATACAGCTGGATAAGAACATGACGGTATACACACTTATTTTTTCTATCGTTTTTCTGATGATTTATACATTCTTTACATTTTTATGGAGACTTTTGATACGCAGTGTGTTTATCAGAGAAGAAAATCATCAGGCAGAGAAGATCAGAGAATTCAATTCAGCGATTTCAAAAACGCTGGATCTGCAGGAGATTCTGGATAGAACGATTCGTGTAATGAAAGAGTTGATGGATGTCGGAAATATCTATATTTGTATGCAGAATGAGCCTGGAGAGCCGTATCGCGGAGTGGCGAGTGATCAGCCGTTAAGTGATCTGGCGTTTGCTCTGGACGAAGAAAATCCGATGATCCAGTGGTTGAAGGAACATGAGGAACCGATCGTTTACAAGGATTTTCGTTATTCTGTGGAATATAAGTCCATGTGGGAAGAGGAGAAACATCAGCTGGATAAACATCATACACGCTACTGCGTTGGATTAAAAGATGGCGATAATCTGGTAGGGGTTGTTCTGATCACAGATTCTTCTGCAAAAAAGAGAGTGGTGTATGATGAAGTAGAATTGATCTCCAATATCACTTCCGTGGCATCCATTGCGATTAAAAATGCGAGACTGTATGAGAACGCCTGCCTGGAAGCCAGAACAGATGAGATGACCGGTTTGTTGAACAGGAAATACTTCTATGAAGTGCTCAATGAAGAGTTTGAGAAAAACAAAGAGGCATCACTGGCATTGGCGATCATCAACGTAGATGATTTTAAGTTATATAATCAGCTGTATGGTGTAAAAGAAGGAGATCTTTGCCTGCAGCGTATTGCGGGAATCATCAAAAGCAGTGTAGGAGACAGTGGCTATACGGCCCGCTATGGCGGAAAAGAATTTGCTGTTTTATTGCCGAGATATGACCTTTTCTCTGCCAGAAATCTGGTGGAATCTATTTCGAAACAGATTTTTGTTATGAATAATCGCAGAACAGATATGAAACTGAAGGCAATCACAGTCAGTGCAGGAATCAGTGCTGCACCATATGCTGCAAAAAATGTTAAAGAGCTGATGGAAAATGTGGATCTTGCGGTGTATCATGTGAAACATAGTGGAAAAAATGGCATACAGGTCTTTGATACGATGTTCCGTAACAATAAAAATGAAAACACAACGAACCGCGAACATATTTATCGGGAGTATGAGTCAACGATTTATGCGTTGACGGCAGCTATTGATGCGAAGGATCATTATACTTTTAGCCATTCCACGAATGTGGCTTATTATGCAACAGCACTGGCAACAACACTTGGAATGAACGAGGATATGGTTGAGATCATCCGTCAGGCAGCACTCTTGCATGATGTAGGTAAAATCGGTATTCCGGAATATATATTAAATAAAGCAGAACGTCTGACAGATGAAGAATACGAGACGATCAAAGGGCATGTGGAAGCATCGATCGATATCATTCGTCACCTGCCATCGTTGGATTATGTTATTCCTGTTGTTATCGGTCATCATGAACGTTATGATGGTAAAGGATATCCGCGAAGAATTGCGGGGGAAGATATTCCGTTGACTGCACGTATCCTGTGCGTGGCAGATTCCTTTGATGCCATGACATCCAAGCGCTGTTATAAGAAGGCGTTTCCGTTAGATGTAGCGAGAGAGAAGCTTCTTCAGGATGCAGGCAAACAATTTGATCCAAATCTGGTTGTAAAATTTGTGGAATGTCTGGATAACGGTACAATTTCGCTGGTAAAGGCAGAAACTGATGAAAATATGCCATACTAAAGTTAACGATAGAAGAACAGAAAGGCAAAACGTCCGAACGAGGTAACAAAAGTGCATATAGATAAAAATAAAAACAAAGGTTTTACTTTGGTGGAGCTTGTAATCGTCGTTGCGCAGAGTCAACAGATTTAGAAAATGAGGTAGGCGCTGGTCAGAAGATTCCGGTCATTATCAGTACAGCGGATGGAAAGTATTATGTCTCTGAGTCAACAACGGCTAATCGAACGGGTAGTGGGTCACCATATGTGGCTATTTCAGGCCACCTGACACAGGCTGACAATAAGAAGATCATAGCGAATGGTCAGAAATATGACTCTTTGCAAGAGGCGTATGATGCCTATGAAAAAGAACTTACAGATGGAAAATATAAGCAATATAAAAACACTTTGCAGTAGCTGGAATGAAGATATCATTCATGATAATGAAAAATACACATTAAAGCAGATAACAAGACGCAGAAGAAAAAGATAATATCAGAAGAAAAAGTGTTTGTAATATTCTCTCTAAGCCCCGGTGGCTGCCGAAAAAGCAGCTGCCGGGGCTCTTTTGTCACTGACAGCATAAGGAAATAGGTGTATAATATGATGAGAAAAAGGCCTTGGACCATCATCATTACAATGCTGCTTTTTCAATCGCCTATAATAGTATCATCAGCTAAAAAATGCAGCAATCCAAAGGATTGGAAAGGAGCTTATGATGATCGCAGTTGTTTTATTTATTTACAGTATTTATGAAATGCTTAAGTTTTTGTTTTTCGCTACATTGGGTGATATCGTGACAACAATCAAAGGTAATTACGACAGCCCGGAGAGGGATCAGGCCGTCAAGAGGGATCTGTGGATGGCAGCAAAGAGTATTATCGCTTTTGTTATTGCCTGCTGCCTGCTGGTTTAGAAGAACAGCAGTATCAGTGCACATAATTTAATAAAAAATATTCAAGAAAACTTTTGTGTGATATACTGGAGATAGATAGTTAAAAAAGGAGAGAAGACAATGAATTATGCCGATCTGTTTAATACAATATTTGCAAAAGACCATTTAGTTCAGGAATTAGGTTACTTTTTTGTTAATGAGCCATCAGTGGCCGAGTTCCTGGGTAAGGTTGGCGTAGAAGAAGCACAGGTGCAGCAGAATATCTGGGAGCTTCGTTTTTCGAATTTTGATGAAAGTTTTGTCTTGAATATATACTTTGAGGGCGCTGATGGTCAGTATGAGCCACAGATCCGCATTGAAAGTCTGGTACTGCGGGGAAGAACGAAGGGACAGGGATTGAGCAAGAAGATCCTCAATTTTCTGGTGGATTATTGTGCTGCGAATCAGCCGACCACACTGTGGCTGGTCAATGTGATCAATAGAGAGTGGAAGATGTATCTGATTTCACAAGGAGCCCGACTGATACAGGAAGAAGGCGGTAATAACGGTGCGGTTCTTTCTATCCCGGGGAAGATCGGTTTGAAGAAGCGCAGAAGATATAATGATGAATTTGACAGAGAGCTGATGAATTATCTGATCCAGTTTCTGAGACTGGAAGGGGTTGAAGTCAGAGATATCCGCAGCAGACAATCAAGCGAAACGGTTTATGATATCCGGGTTGATATTGATGGTTTCGCATTGATGTTTCAGTATGAGAAGGCCGGCAATGCAGGCGAGGCACAGATTCGTTTTGAACTGCGCATGAGACAGCCGGAGGTGCAGAATATTCCGGTGGGTATGCTGGTGAATATGCTGAATGCGCTTCTGCTTTACTGCCGTGTGCATGGAACGATGACATTGTGGATGTTCAATGGGCAGGTGTTTGGCAATGATTTTGTCAAGTACTTTGTTCAAAGAGGTGCCAAAGTGATGCAGGAGGATCCATCAGGTCTTCGTGGCGGAACAGTGCTGACATTTGACTGCAAGCTTCGATAAAATATTAGACAATAGGGAGAATACATATGTTGGAGAGGTCTGAAGAGCAATTCCCGGAATTGCCGATGCAGTGGCGTGACCACGGCTACGAAATTGACCAGAGGCTTGGGAAAGGGGCGTATGGCGCCGTTTACCGACTGGTGAAAAACAGAGGGGCGGAGAATGAAGAATTCTCGGCCCTTAAAGTCATTTCATGGGAATTGGGAACGGAACAGATTCGTGAATATGACAATGACTTAGAGAAAGCCCGGAGAAACTTTTCACGATTGTTTAATAAAGCTGTCAATGAAGTTTCTATCCTGGAATCTTTGGCAGGTGAGGCGCATATTGTACAGCTCAAAGGCAGCTGTATTGAGAAGATGCCTGAGGAGAATTACTGCAGATTGTATATTCAGATGGAATATCTGACAGATTTGCTGAGTTTTATGGATCAGGAAGGGCCTTTGGATGAAACAGAAGTCATTCGCTTGGGAATTGAGCTGTGCAGAGCATTGGAAGTATGTCACAGGCAGGGAATCCTGCATCGGGATATTAAACCGGGCAATATTCTTGTATCCAAGGACGGAGAATTCAAGCTGGGAGATTTCGGCGTGGCCAGAGAATGGGTGGATGCGTCCATGACCATTGTGGGTACACGTTCTTACCTGGCACCGGAAGCTGTGAAATTCATGCCTTATGACAAGAGAGCGGATATCTATTCCCTGGGAATGGTGCTTTACTATCTGTCCAATGATCGGCATCTTCCTTTTTCAGATATTATTGATGCAGATGAACGGATGCAGAAAAGGGTCTTTGGAACAGCCAGGCTGCCGGAGCCGTGCCGCGCCTTTGAAGGCATGCGTTTTGTGATTGCCAAGGCCTGCGCGTATGATCCGGAAGAACGTTATCAGTCGGCAGCTCAGCTGCGTCAAGCACTTGAAAAGGTCAGCAAGGCCCCTTATGGATATTGCCCTGAATGCGGAAAGAAGCTGCTGAAAAAAAATGGTCCCTATGGCAATTTCCTTGGATGCAGCGGATTCCGCAAGAATAAGCCGGGAGCCTGTGATTTTCACAGTGGTATTGACAAGTTTCTGAATCATCTGAATGAGAGCAGACAGGGTTAGAAACCGGAATACGGATATCGGTCAGAAAGAATAAACAGCGAATATCTGACGGAGATGCATAATAAGAGGAGAAAATATACATGCAGATAAATAATATATTGGATTTTGATGATGAGGCATCAGCGAAAGCCTATAACTTCACGATTACAGCCATTAAAGAGTTTTATGATACAATCGAATCAGACCAGTTTACAGCGGCCGGCGGAGATACCATTTATGCGTATTTGACAAAGGTGATGGAGCTGGTGTCGTTTAAGGAGCAGCTGAAACGATATATATATGAAGCATCAGGAACAAGGGAACCCTATTCTAAAATGGATTACAGTGCCTTCATGCTGGCAGCCTTCGAGAAAAATGACTGTATGGCAGGTAAGTCAAAGTCGGAATTAAAGCGGCAGATCAATCGATGGCTGAATGCGGAGACAATCAAGCGGGAGAATCTTTTTTTGATTGGTTTCGGTCTGGATATGGATGATAAAATGCTGACGAAATTTCTGACTTTAGTGCTGAAGGAATCAGATTTTGATTTTAATGATCCGAAGGAAGTCATTTTCTGGCATTGCCGACATACAGGAAAGTCTTATCAGGCAGCAATGAATATGTTAGAGACCTATGAACAGCTGGAACAGAAGGAACCGGTCAGAGCCGATCACAGATGGCAGGCATTTCAGACAATGCCGAAGATGTATTTGGGAATGGAAGATCAGCTCTGGGTTTATCTGCATTATCTGAAGTTTTTAATGATCGCAGACCGAAAAACAACGAAATCCAGAGAGATGTTTGAAAAGATTTACCGGCGTGTACAGCGGGCTTGTGCTGATTACATGAACCGGTACCCTGACAAGTTTGGCCAGGTGACAAAATGGGAAGACATTAACCCGGCCAGGATAGAAAGCGTTCTCTACAGCGGTGTACCGGTCACAGAAAAAGGCAATCTCAGGTCTTTCGCGGCATTGAAGAAACAGTTTAAGAGCAAACGTCTGAACAGAGCGAGAATGAGTGAACTGCTTGCCGGCAAATCCATGGAACGTTTTGACCTGATTACCCTGATTTTTCTTTTGTATGCATTAAATGAGGATAAATTAGGCATGTATGCCGGGGAACGTTTTACAGAATTTGTAGAGCAAACCAATGATATGCTGGCAGAGGCCGGTATGATGTCTCTTTATCCTGTTAATTCATATGAAGCTTTTATTCTCATGTGTATCGTTTCAGATGATCCGTTGGATACATTTGCAGCGGTATGGGAGAAGTCATATGAAGAATCTGAGAGCAGTGTGCAGTAGCATAACAGGTGAAGTACGTAAAAATAACGAAGATAATTATTGCTTTTTTTCGCGGTTCAGACCGTTAGAGCAGGAGGATACAGGCTTCCTTGTCTATTCATCGGAGTCCGGAGAAATTCGGCAATTGGAATATCCGGAGACAGCAGAGGAGAGCGCTTTGCAGTCCGGGATAAAGACAGAAGGACAATGGCTGGGGGTTTTTGACGGTATCGGTGGTCTGCCGGATGGGGAAGTCGCTTCTTTGCTCGCAGCCAGTTCGTTGGCAGAGGCAAAGGATGACTGGACATCAGAGAATGAAGCGGAATATGAAGAACAGCTTCGGAAGACGGTCTGCCAATTGAACAGCGATATGCTCAGTTGGCGCAAGTCGCATAAAGTTAATCAGATCGGGACAACGATGGCGGCCATGAAATTCGGCCGGTATGCCATTTACGGTGTGAACAGCGGGGATTCAAGAATCTATCGCATGAGAGATGGCCGTCTGACTCAGCTGACGAAAGACCATGTCTTTTATTACCCGGGCCATCTGCGTCCAATGCTGATCGGATTTCTCGGAACAGAACAGGAAGATGAACCGGTGAGAGCGGATATTTATCAGTGGGATTATTGTCCGGGAGACAAATATCTGCTTTGCACAGACGGTGTCAGCGGTATGATATGGGATAAAGAACTGGAAGAAATTATGTGTCTGCCGGTGGATGAAGCGATGGAAACATTGATGGCAGCCGTACATCGGATGGGGGCTGCGGACAATGCCACAGCCATCATTCTGGAAATCAAAGAGTGCAAAGAATATTTTGGAGATGGCGCTGCCTGAAGAACAGACTTGTGATGGGGAAGAAAACGGCAGTCCAAGGCGTGGCAGAGACTTGAAGTTTACAATTAAATAACGGCGTATCCTTTGGTGTACCACAGCGATTACAATCGTATTTCGGCATATGGGTATAATAGAGCCATAAGTTGAAGAAAAAAAGAAAGTACACGAAGGAGGAGTTTGTATGGACAGAAAGACAGCAGAAGAATTTTGGACCACTTATTTTGGATTGATCATGCACGAAGGTGCAGATACCTGCATGGGCAATCCTTTCAAAGAGTTTATCAAGGAGGCACGCATCGGAACTTATGATGCGCTGACGGATGATGAATATCATGTGAAATACCAGCAGGCGGAAGAAATCTCCGCATTCTGGAATGGCAGGAGCAAAAGAAGTGCCGGACAGGTTTTTGCGGAGGCACTGTCCCGGACACCGTTATCTTATAATGAACAGAAAGAGATTCTTTCAACCCTTATGGACGCTTCTGAGCGTATAACCTATAAAAGTCTGAATGCATCGGTGAATGAGGACGGAGAGATGGCGTTTGACATGGATCCGGTTCAGATGAAGCAGTCCAAGGAAAATGCAGATTGCGAAGATTTGGATTTTGAGACGGCTTACGAAGAAACACCTTTTGACGAGGAAGAGTTTAGATGGACACCGCGTCTCATCTATGATTACATCGGTGAATATGTTCATGGCCAATATGGGGCCAGACAGGCTGCTGCCATTTTGGTGTACAATCACCTCCAGGGCCGCCGCCGCAACATGATTCTGGCCGGTCCCACAGGCTGTGGCAAAACAGAAATCTGGCGTTCCCTCAGTAAGAAATTCGATTTTATCAAGATTGTCAACGGTCCGCAGCTGGCCTGTGATGGCTGGAAAGGCAGCTATCACATCAAGGATATTTTTCTGGAAGAACTGCAAAATGGCAGAAATCCCGGCCATTTACTGGTTGTCATTGATGAAGCAGACAAGCTCTTTGAGCCGGCGGTGGCATCAGGCGGCACAGATTTCTCAAAAATGATCCAGAACGAATTTCTGAAGATCATGGATGGCGATTCGATGATTGTAGGCAGCGATGATCCGAAGAAAAAATCCGTGACCATCGACTGCAGCGGTGTTTCTTTCGTTTTCTGCGGCAGTTTTGAAACACTTCTGCAGAACCGTGATATAAAGCCGTCGCCTATTGGTTTTTCACGGGGAGAGGCGGAGATTCAGAGCGAACCGGTACTTTTTACGGAGGAAGACCTGGTGCAGTATGGCAATGTCCGCAGAGAGATCGCAGGACGTATCCAGCAGATTGCAGAGGTCGACATGCTCTCAGAAGAGGATTTTGAATACATGATGACAAGCCGGAAGAAGATGTCTCCGATCAGGCAGTTGGAGAAAATGTACGGTATTCACATGAAGGTAGATGCCGTAACCAGAAAATATCTGGCACACAAAGCGGTTGAAAGTAAACTCGGTTGTCGATATATCCGATCGAGACTGCAGGTACTTCTGGATGATCAGATGTTTGACAATCCGGATCAGAAAGAGTTTCAGCTTTCAGTCGAAGCGGCACAGACTTCAGATCCAGAAGAGTCAGAAGCAATCAGTGCACTGGCTTCTTAAGGCCGGTGAAAGTCAAAACAGGCAGCTGAGGAGAGGTTCAGCTGCCTGTTTTTAAAACAAATAGAGGATTAAGCCAGATCTACAGCCGCATAATAGGCTTCATAGATGGCAGGTGATACTTTTCTTGCGCGGACACAGTCACCGACAGCACGTACAAATGGTGCAGAGTCACGCAGTTCATCAACGAGATGATTGTTCGGACGCATACCGATAGCGTAAACAACGGAATCGGATGCGATGACAGTTGTCTCGTTATTTTTGTCTGCGACAGTTACACCATCCTCGGAGATGGAAACAACCTTTCGGCCGGTAACAGTTGTGATATTTTGTTTGGCGAATGCCTGCATCATGCCTTCTTTGTGCATCCAGTTCGCTTCAGGCGCAATTTCGTCCTGCATCTCGACGATGGTGACAGCCTTTCCGAGCTCAGCAAGGAACAGGCCGGTTTCACAGCCGACGAGGCCGCCGCCGATGACAACGACACTGTCGCCGATGATGCTGAGATCCGTGTAGACCGTTGTTGCGTGCTTAACAGAAGGCAGATCAATACCCGGAATACGAGGGGTGATCGGTGTGGAGCCTGTGGCAATAATGATTGCGTCAGGCTGTTTATTTGCAACGTATTCGCTTGTCACTTCTGTATTGTATTCAATATCAATCGGCATGGACTGCGTCATGTGGATCAGATGATTTTTGTAGCGCATCAGATCAACTTTTAAGGAATCAATCAGAGGTCTGTATCCGTTCATTTGTCAGCAATTTTTGCTACATGAATTTCCAGATGCCCTGCTGGTGAACAGAGAAGATGATATCGGTCTGGAGGGGCTCAGAAAGTCGAAGCTCTCCTATAATCCGATTTATCTGGAAGAAAAATACGAAATCCGACAGAAATAAGGCAGTTTCGAGATGACTTAGTCAGCGGTAAATAAATATAGAATTTTAAGGCACTTAAAAAGTTGAGAGAAGAATAACTTTTTAAGTGCCTTATTTTATGTTGAACAAAATTGCTGGTATTTTTATAGCCCACCTGATGCTGTAAATTACAATCATTCAAGACCTAAAATGAAAAATTAAACCTGTACTTTGACAACTGAAAATGGCTATAAAAGGTCTAGTTTACTTTTTCTACAGCCTTTTCCAAGGCATGATATATTGGTTATATCGATTACTATCTGCTG
>NZ_JAMOKJ010000035.1:0-13324 GCF_023656595.1 Coprococcus intestinalis
GTGCATGGTTTTTATTTTATAATGCTTTATATCGGGGTGTGGCTCAGCTTGGCTAGAGCGCTTGATTTGGGATCAAGAGGTCGCAGGTTCGAATCCTGTCACCCCGATGACCATAAATAGATAATAAATAGATAAACAAAAATAGAAAAGCTGTTGTTTTACAGATGAGATTTGTAAAACAACAGCTTTTTTAAATATTTGGATATTGGAAAGGTTTAAAATTTTCGGATGATCCGGTGCTTGGCACTATTTCTTTAAACGTTTCAGTTCACCTTTCAGAATGATCATAATATAACCGCGGATGCCGTGCGGATTCTGAATTTCAACTGCAGCAGTATCCAATACCTTCTTTAAATACCTGGAATGCCTGATAAATAATCGTTTCCATTACACCGCCTGGAGCATCCTTGCCATGCCTTGTGACATCCGCCATATAACCGTTTTTGCCAAGAAATGGTACAAAGACAATGAAAGCAACCATTTTCCCATCTGAATTCAGTGCATAGAAATAACGTTTGTCCATTGGATTTTCCAATCCGACGGTACCCATGGTAAACTGCAACATGCCGCTTTTTTTAACTTCCAGCCATTCATTGGTAATGCGGTTGAATTCTTTGTCTATGGCAGGGTCACGTTTTTCAAGAACTTTGTATTCATGGACGGTGACACCGGCTTTGGTGGCATGATTGATATTCATACGCATTTTAGCACCCTTTTTGCCGGTAATCTCATAGTCAGAAAGCTTGAAACGGGCCTCTTCGCCGCTTTTTACAAGGCCAAAACCCTGCTTTTCATATCAGGAGGATATCCGGAAATGTCTGGATGCGGGTATGAATACACATTTAAGCAAACCGATAGAGATTAAAAAACCACTCCAACAGTATTTTTGAAAAAGGATACTGATTTGGAACGGTTTTATTTTTGGTTTACAGAAAACCATGAGTTCTCAAATAGGCTCTTTTTTGATGGGACATATCGGAGTCTTTACTGTTTTTTCGGTATTTGAGAGGTGTTTCGCCATAATAGCTGTAAAAAGCACTGGAGAAGGCCCGTGCATCCGAAAAACCGTTGTCCAGAGCAATTTGCAGTATAGACAGATCCGTGTCCATCAGATCCTGATAGGCATGATGAACACGGATGCTGGTCAGATATTTCTTGAAAGTGGTGTCCATGTATGTTTTAAATGTACGTGAGAGATGTTCCTTTGAGAGTGAAAAAACATCGGCCAGCATTTCTAATGAAAGTGGTTCCATATAATGGTTATCAATATAGTCGATAATTTCTGTGCAGCGTTCAATATGCTTTTGTGATTTGATAGAATGAGGAACGAGTTTTGGGGCTTTACATTCGGAAAACAGAATGTAAAGAATTTCATAAAAGAAACTGTTGAGCTTTAGTTGATAAAGAGGAAGCTGGCTGCGATTGCGGAAAATCGGATAAATTTCCGCAAAAGCAGATTCCAATTTATTATAAGCATCAGATGAAGGCTCTACGATATAGCGGTAATTATTAAAAGTCGGAAAAACAGCCATGAGAAAACTATATGGAAAGATAATCGAAAGCATTTCGCTTTCTGAATGATAGTTTGTATGACAGCCATGAATGTCGCAGCTGTTGATTAACAGGATGTCATGAGGATGTGCTTCGAGTTCATGTCCGTTAATTTCAAATAAGCAGGAACCTTTGATGATATATGAAATTTCCAGACTTCGATGCCAGTGCTTCTTGACATCGGTAATACAATTTTCTGATTGAAGATAGACCCATGCGAGAAATTGTTCAGGAACTTTGATCGTTTCATGAAAATAATCCATAATTGCCTCCCTTTTGAAAATTCATAGCATAAAAATATCAAAAAAATGATAAATAAATGTAATATTAGTATAATTTATAAGCAAAAAAATGTCAATTAAAAGAATAAAAACTGATAAAACATCAAAAAAATGATGATGAGTCAAAAATAAAACATCAAAAAAATGTATTTTACTTGTTAAAAAATGAGATGATTATTCACAGGGATTGATTATAATAGAGATATCAATTCAACGAATAAAAATATCAGGTGCTATTAGTAACCGGTATCTGCCGGTAAGGGTGAGGGAGGAATAGCGTTTTATGAACAGGAAGAAGTCTTTTAATCGTCCGGCTTTGTGGGAACATCTTTTATTTTTGGGTCCGGCATCAATTGTGTTTCTCATTGTCATTATTATACCGTTTATCATCAGTGTTGGCTATTCGTTTACAGACTGGAACGGTGTATCTTCAAATATTTCATTTATAGGTATCAAGAATTTCATAGATATTTTTACCGGAAAGAGTAATTTTCTCGGCGCATTCAAGTTTACATTCATTATTGCAATATGTAATGTTGTTTGCATGAACATAGCAGGTATTGCGATAGCAGCACTGTTAACGACAAAAATTCCGTTGCAGAGTGCATTTCGAGTTGTATTTTATCTTCCGAATATCATCGGAGGATTGATCCTTGGTTTTGTATGGCAGTTTATTTTTATCAATGGTGTACCTGCAATCGGCAAATTATTGCATTTCGGGCCGTTGATGACTCCGTGGCTTGGAACAGAAATGACGGCCTATGCAGCCATTGTGATTGTATCCGTATGGCAGGGGATGGGGTATGTGATGGTTATCATGATTGCTGCGTTAACCGGCATTTCTTCAGAACTTGTTGAAGCAGCCAAGATTGATGGTGCCAACGCATTTCAGATTTTCTTTAAGATCAAGCTGCCTTTATGTATGCCATATATTACATTATGCCTGTTCTGGACGATTTCTCAGGCATTCAAGATGTTTGATCTGAATTATTCTTTGACAAAGGGAGGGCCGTATGGCTCCACAGTATCTCTTGCATTGAATATTTATAATGATGCCTTTGCGAATAATAAATATGGTCTTGCAACAGCAGAATCCTTTGTATTTTTTGTGATTATCCTGGTTATTACATCTGTTCAGATGTATTTCTCCAGAAAGAAAGAGGAGGAATTGATGTAATGAACAAAAGAGCGAAAAAGCAAAAAGCCATTATATTTGTGATCGTATTGATTCTGGCATTAATCTTCGTATATCCGCTTTTTTTAATTGTGATGAACTCAGTTAAGCCGTTAGCTCAGATTTTGACAAAGCCTTTGAGCTGGCCGGATGTTTTTCAGACAGAAAATTATGTAAAGGCATTCAAAGAAGTGAATGTACTGCATGTCATGAAGAATACAGCCGTTTTGACGATAGGTTCTGTTGCAGGTATTACTTTACTTGCGGCGATGACTGCATATTGGACATTCAGATATCAGACGAAATATTCAAAAGTCTTTGAGACCTTTGTTATATTATCGATGTTGATTCCCTTTGCATCATTGATGCTGCCCCTTGTACAGGTAATGAAAGTACTGGGACTCAATAATTCTATGTTTGGAACAATTCTGACTTATTGGGGAATCGGTCTTGCTTTTGCGTTTTTTATGATGCAGAGTGCGGTCAAAGGGCTTCCGGTGGAACTGGAAGAGTCAGCTCGAATTGATGGCTGTTCAAGAACAAGAATTTTCTTTTCAATCATCATTCCGCTTTTGAAGCCAACAATGGTCAGCGTGGTGTTGATGGATATGTTCTGGATATGGAATGATTTTATGGTTCCGTTAATTATGATGAATAATGAACGATTGATGACGATTCAGTTGTCAATCAGCAGATTATTCGGACAGTACGCCAGTAAATGGGATATTGCATTGCCGGCATTGGTAATGACGATTCTGCCGATTGTTATTGTATTTATTCTTTTACAGAAAAAGATCATGGACGGTGTTATTGCCGGGGCTGTAAAAGGTTAAATAATAGAGGAAACTTAACTAAAGGATTAAGGAGGAAGACGATGAAGAAGATGAAAAAAGCAGCAGCTTTAATGATGACAGTTGCAATGATGCTCAGCATGGCTGCATGCGGCAACAGTGGTGCAAAGGAAACAACAGGTGCAGCAGAAGGATCTGATACACAGGTGGCATCTCAGGCAGCAGATGGTGAGGAGAAGACAATTTATATTTATCAGATGAAAACAGAAATTCAGGATGCCCTTGAGAAGGTGTGTGAAGTTTACTCTGAATCTCATCCAGGGGTTAAATTTGTCTGCGAGTCTGCATCTGATAATTATGCAACGAGTTTGAAGACAAAGTTTTCAGGCGGTGATGCACCGGACATTTTCAGTATTCAGGGGTATTCAGATGCACTTGTGTGGCAGTCACAGTTAGCAGATCTGACAGGTGAACCTTTTACATCTGAAATGATAGATACTTCAGCAGAAAATGTTACGCTTGACGGTAAAGTGGTTGCATTTCCTTTGTCTGTAGAGGCAGCAGGTTATGTTTATAATACAGCACTTTTTGAACAGGCAGGTATTACAAAAGTACCGACAACAAAAGAAGAATTAGCAGAAGATGTACAGAAACTGGCAGATGCCGGTGTATCCGCACCTATTTCAGAAACTTATATGGACTGGTATCAGTTAGGCAACTTTATGATCAACCTTGGTTTTGCTGGCCAGGAAGATCCTAAGGCATTCATTGATGGTTTGTCGGATGGTTCTGCATCATTTGTGGGAAATAAAGTATTTGAAGAACTGGCAGATTTCATTACATTTGAATATGCTTTAGATACAAATCCTTCAACAACAGACTTTAATACACAGACATCTTTAGTTGGTTCCGGTGATATGGCTATTACAATCGGCGGTAACTGGTCACAGCCAACGTATGATGCAATCAACCCGGATCTGCCTGTAAGTCTGATGGGTATTCCTTATTCTAGTGATGAAAAAGAAAATGATCAGTTATATTTGGTAGGTACATACTGGGGTGTCAACAAGGATTCCGAGAATCTTGATACAGTTAAAGACTTTATCAACTGGCTTGTTACATCTGATGAAGGTAAAGAATGCATGACAAAGACATTACAGCTGATTCCTGCATACAACAATATGGAAGCAGATGCGGACAGTATTGGTACTCTTGGCAAAGCTGTTTCTGATTACATGGCAGCAGGCAAAGTAGACAACATCTACTATACATTCTATCCGGATGGTTTTGCGCAGGCAGCAGGTGAAGCTGTACAGAAACTTGGTGCAGGCAAATCCACAAACGAGGAATTCCTTCAGGAGCTTCAGGATGCCTGGGATAACCTTTCTAAATAATAGCTCAAAAATTAAATTTACAGAATTGGCAGGTTAATCAATGAAAAAAGAACAAATTGAAGAAATCATCAGCAAAATGACACTGCATGAAAAAGTTCTCTTGTGTACAGGAAAGAATTCATGGAGAACAAGAGATTATGAAAAACTTGGCATTCCATCAATTCTGGTAAGCGATGGAACAAGCGGTGTAAGATTTCAGATTGGTTCTGATCAGCCAGAGGAGATGTCTTTTTATGACAGCCTTGGTGGCAGTTTTGACAATGAGGAAGCCATGTCACGTACATACAGAGCCACTTGTTTTCCAAGTGGCTCTGCTATTGCCTCTTCATGGGATACAGAGTTGATCGGAGAAATCGGTAAAAAACTTGCAGGTGAGTGCAAGGAACTTGGAATTAATATGCTTTTGGGACCGGGAATGAATATTCACAGACATCCATTGACGGCAAGAAATTTTGAATATTATTCAGAAGATCCGGTTATAACAGGTGAGATGGCAGCAGCGATTGTGAGCAGTGTACAGCATGAAGGTGTCGGCACATGTATGAAACATTTTGCATGTCATAATTCGGATTCCAGGCGTACGCGTGTGAATGTACATGTTAGTGAAAGAGCACTACGGGAGATTTATCTTGCAGGTTACGAGCGGGTTGTGAGAAAAGCACATCCGGTGAGTCTGATGACCGCTTATAATAAGATTAATGGAGAAGAAGTCAGCGGTGATAACAGAATAACAAGAGATATTCTGAAGGACGAATGGGGATTTGACGGTACTGTCGTTTGCGACTGGGGAGCCGTTAAAGATCCGGTTGAAGCAAGTAAAGGACGAATCGATCTTCAAATGCCTTTAAGCAAGAGTTCTGCTGCTTATCTTGAACAAGCTGTAGAGACTGGACAGCTGGATGAAAAGTTGGTTAATGAAAGAGTAGCGCGAATTTTGAAACTTGTTTTCCAATTAAAAGAGTGGGAAGCAGGATGGGATACAGTGAAGCATGAAGACAGTCATTGGTTGGCAGTTGAAGCTGCTGCAGAGTCTATGGTTCTTGTAAAGAATGAAAATCAGATTTTGCCGTTAAAACCACAAAAAGGTGAGAAAATTGCTGTACTGGGACATATGGCAAAAGAACCGAAATATCAGGGAACTGGATGCGCAGCAGTTCATGCCAGAAAGGTTGATATACCATATGAACAGATGATTCCGTATTTAACAGAGTGTGAAGTTAAATTTGCAGAGGGATATCAGGCCGATGGAACGACAACAGATGAATTGATTAGAGAAGCCGTTCAAACAGCAAAGGAAGCGAATCAGGTTCTTCTGTTTGTGGGAAGTTTTCTTCCTGGTGAAGATGATGATTATAATCGTAAAGATATCAAATTGTCGGAAGGAATGACGCGATTAATTGATGCTGTTTCTGCAGTGAATAAAAATTGTATTGTTATCTTATCCAGCGGAGAAGTTTGTGAAATGCCATGGCGTCATCAGGTTTCAGCCGTACTTTTGACATGGTTTTCAGGTGAAGGTATGGGTAGTGCCATTGCAGATATTCTGTTTGGCAAAGTATCACCATCCGGTCGTCTGGCTAACACAGTTCCGGAGCGTCTGCAGGATACACCGGCCTACCTTTCATTTGATGGTAATGTATATGAAATTCCATATGCGGAAGATATCTATGTCGGATATCGCTATTATGAAAAGAAGGGTATTCAGCCAGCCTATCCTTTCGGATATGGTTTGTCATATACATCATTTGAATATGAACATCTGGCGGTCAGCGAAGAGAATGACCATACAATCGTGACAGTTGATGTGACCAATACAGGTGCTGTAGCGGCAAAACATGTTGTAGAACTTTTTATTGAACCAAAGATGAAGACAAGACTGCCAAGACCGGTGAGAGAATTAAAAGCATTCAAGAAGATATTTTTACAGCCGGGGGAGAAAAAGCAAGTATGTTTTTCGTTGGAGCGCAGAGATTTTGCATATTATGATCCAAAGGTGAAAGACTGGGTGATTGAGAATGGCGCCTATGCGATTGAAATCTGTCATGACAGCATGAATGTGGCAGTGTCTGCAGAAATTACAAAATCCGGTGAAAAATATCTTGTACCATTGGGCTATGACTGTGGTTTTTATGAAATGTTCCAGTATCCTGAAGTGAAAAAAATGTTCTATGAATTCCTCGTAGAGCAGGGGCTTGTGACCGCAGATCAGGTGAATGATAATCTTGAAAAAGGTATTATTTGGAGTTTCTGGGCAGTCAGATCTTATCTGGATATGAATAGTAATGGTTTGATCAGCTTTGAGGCATATAACAGATTCATAGACAGGGCCAATGAAGTCATCAAAAAGATGAAAGCAAAATAGCAGGCAGGCACTGTCATCAGATTTTGTATAGAATTTGGAGTCGAAAGACTGAGTGGAGTAAATAGATATGGCAGTAAAATTATACCATGGAGATATTGTGTATACGCCATCTGCAGATGCGTTGGCAGTTTATGAAAACAGCTATATTGCAGTGGATAGTGGAAAAGTCGAGGGGATTTATCCGGTAATTCCGGAGAAATATAAGCATGCAGAATGTATAGATTATGGACGTCAGATGATTATTCCGGCTTTTTCGGATCTGCATGTCCATGGTGCACAGTATGTGCAGAGAGGCATTGGTATGGATTGCCTTTTGTCAGACTGGCTGAACAACTATACATTTCCGCAGGAAGCCGGATTTAAAGATCTGTCTTATGCAAAGAAGTGTTATGATGCTTTTGTGGATGATATGATTTGTCATGGAACATTTCATGCCAATGTTTTTGGAACCATCCATCGTGAGGCAACAGACTATTTGTTCAGGAAAATGGAAGAAAAGGGCATGTATGGTTTTGTAGGAAAAGTCAATATGGATTGTAATTCTCCGGAGTTTCTCATTGAGACAACAGAAGATTCACTGAGAGAAACAGAAATCTATTTGGACAGTCATACAGGCAGCGGGAAAGTCAAACCGATCCTTGCACCGCGTTTTGCACCGACCTGCAGTGAAAAACTGATGACAGGTCTTGGCAAGCTTGCAGCGAAATACCATTGCGGTGTGCATACACATCTGGTGGAATCAATCTGGGAAGCAGAGGAAGCATTAAGATGTTTTCCTGGATATCATTCAGATGCAGAGATTTATGAGCGTGCCGGTCTGATGGACCATGGCCCTTCAATTTTTGCACACGTTATTTTCCCGACAAAAGAAGACAAGCGCATCATGAAAGAGCACGGCAGTTTTTCGGTTCACTGCCCGGACGCAACGACCAATATTATTGCGGGCATTATGCCGCTGGCGGCTATGCATGATGAAGAAATGAAGATTGCTATTGGTTCAGATGTGGCCGGAGGACACAGCATTGCCATATACAAGCAGATTGCGCGTGCCGTTCAGCTCTCAAAATTAAAGGAATTTTATGAGCCGGATCAGAGTCAGACAATTACGCTTACGCAGGCTTTTTATCATGCAACAAAAGAAGCAGGAAGCGTCTTTGGAAAAGTCGGATCCTTTGAAAAGGGATATCAGTTTAATGCTCTGGTTATTGATACTATGGAAGATTCATGGGTACCGCTTACGGCAGAAGAACGTCTGGAGCGATTCTGTTATATAGGGGATGACCGGAACATCAGAGCAAGATTTATAGACGGGAAAGAGATTCATTTTGAAAACTAATTAAAACCAAATAGGTAAAAAAACATGGAAAAACACAGCATTTTAAGTTGAGTGGTAAGGAATATCGGCTTAAATGCTGTGTTTTTTATTATTAAGAAAGAAAATCAGAAAGTTTAATCTGATAATCCATGCGCTGACTGGATGGGGATACAATTTCGATGATCCAGTCGGGAGCTCCATTGCAGCCATATTCATTAAGTTTATCCGCATCACAAATAACAGAAATATCGGGTTCAAGGTAATTGTGGTCATTCCTGTTCAAAGAAACAGCAAAAGGTGCGGGATAAACCTCACAGGAAACCTTGTTGTTTCCCGTCAGGAAGTTCGTAGATATCTTTTGTTGTATAGGTATTTCACTTTGCCAGTGGCATGACAGTGACCTTCTTTTAAAAAATATGGTGATGTATTAATAATATTATATATGATTTGAGTATATTCATGAATATTTAATGCAGTTAGAACAACAAACAAATTATATATTATCATTTGATGACAATTTGGAAATTCCTGCATTGTTAAAAGCGGTAGGTATTTGTTTTCGTAAATATCAGGAGCTATTTGACAGATGAACAGATACAGGAATTGATTAAGGAAATTAGATATCAGGAGGCGAAAATTCTGTTTATGGAAAGTCAAGAAAGGGCTTGCCTGGAAGGAGGAATGCGGTATATTATAGATAGAGATGGTTGTGAAATCTATTAAAATCACACAGCTTGGGTACCTTGTTTTATGCAGGTGATAGCATTTCATTTTTGAATTTGAGGTTTGAGAATGATGTAATGGTATTAAAACAGGTTATTCCCTGTCGGTTGTGATAGGGAATTTTAGTATATAAGGAGAGAATAACTAGGAGGCAGAATGGCAGTACCAAAGTATTATGAAATGTATCATTCTTTTCTTCAGAGTTTATCGGATGGCGAAGAGCATCCGTATTCAGATGTCAAAAAGAAAGTAATAGAAGATTTTAAGCTGACAGATATAGAACTGGCAGAGCTGCTGCCAAGTGGAAAACAGCCTGTGTTCAGCAATCGCATTGGATGGTGCAGAACGTATCTGAAAAAGGCGGGGTTGATAGAAAGTCCGACAAAAGCGCATTTTATGATTACAAAATCAGGAAGAGAAGTATTGAAATCAGGGAAAAAAATTACCAATGAGGTTCTTAGAGAATTTCCTTCTTTTGTAAAGTTTATTGACGGTGATACCAAGAAAGTTAAAGATACTGCAGAAGAAAAGGATTCTTTAAACAATGATGAGACACCGCAGGAGACTTTGGAGCGGGTGTATGGAGAATTAAATAATGTCTTAAAAGATGAACTTTTAACTCGGATTCACGAAAAATCGCCGGATTTCTTTGAAAAAATGGTGGTTGAGCTGATGGAAAAGATGGGATACGGCCGTGGTCAGATTACCCAGAAAAGCAGAGATGAGGGAATAGATGGCATGGTGTATCAGGATAAATTGGGTTTTGATGTCATCTATATTCAGGCAAAGCGATATGATTTGGAAAAAACGGTTGGACGTCCGGAACTTCAGAAGTTTGGAGGCGCCATACCGGAGAAGAATGCTAAGGGTTTATTTGTGACAACCGGCAGATTTTCTCCGGATGCACAGAAGTATGCCAATGACCGGCATATTATTCTTATTGACGGACAGCATCTGGCAGAGCTAATGATTGAACATGATTTTGGTGTCAGCACAGAGTATACCTATCGGATCAAACGAATCGATATGGATGTTTTTGAAGAGGAAGACTGAACATTTATAGTATAAAAGATAGTATAGACGAAAGGACTTTTATGAACATACAGATTTTCGGCACATCAAAGTGCTTTGATTCAAAGAAGGCCATGCGTTATTTCAAGGAGCGCGGCATTAAGTATCAGTGGATTGATATGAAGGAAAAGGGGCTCAGCAAAGGGGAGTATACAAAGGTGAAACAGGCTGTAGGCGGTCTGGATGCTATGCTGAATCCGAAGTGCAAGGATCAGGATACACTGGCGCTGATCAAGTATATTGCAGATGAAGACAAGGATGAAAAGGTGTTGGAGAATCAGCAGGTATTAAAGACACCGATTGTCCGAAACGGTGCGCAGGCGACAGTGGGCTATCAGCCGGATGTTTGGAAAGGCTGGAAGTAAGCTAAGATGGAACCGTATTATTATCAGAAGATGAACAAGCAGAAGCAGGCGGTGTACCATGCCATTTTACAGGAAATTACGGCTTTATCAGATGAATTCCAGATTCCTGCCCTGGATGGACCGGAGTTGTACGATGTATTTTTCCAGCTGCGGCTGGATCATCCGGAGATTTTTTGGGCTACAGGATTCAAGTACAAATATTTCAAAGATTCACCGAATTATATTTTTATACCGGAGTATATTTTTGAGAAGAATAAGATCCGGGAGCATCAGAAGGCGCTGAAAGCTAGAGTGGACAAACTGGCAAGACCGGCAAAAAATTTTTCAGACATTGAAAAAGAAAAGTATGTTCATGATTTTATCTGTGAGAATGTACGTTATGATAAGCTGAAAAAGGCCTATTCCCATGAGATAATCGGGCCTCTTGGACAGGGGGTCGGTGTCTGTGAAGGTATTGCCAAGTCAGTGAAAATTCTGTGTGATGCACTGAATCTCTGGTGCATCATAGCCATTTGCGGAAATAATCCTGAAAAAGGTATTAAGTACAGACATACCTGGAATATTATCCGGCTGGATGGAAAGTATTATCATCTGGATGCCACATTTGACAACAGTCTCGGGCGCAGTGGAAGCGGTGCACCGGAGATTCGTTATGATTATTTCAATTTGGACGATAAAGCTGTATTCAGGGATCATGAGCCGTTGATTGCGCCGGCACCTGCATGTACTGACAACAGCCGTTTTTATTACAAAGAGAAGAAGCTGTCTTTTACAAAGACAGAGGAGGTATATAAGCGTTTTCTTCAGGCGGCCAAAAAGGGAAAAACATTGACCTTTCACTGGAGGGGCGGTTATCTGACCCGGGAAGTACTGGAGGAATTGTTAGATTTGATGCAGCAGGCCGGTGCAGTAAAGAATAAAACAGCTGTGGTTGGTTTGAACTGGGCCCAGGCAGTGCTGCGGCTGCATTATGTGGAGAGTGCGGAGGCAGGCGATGAGAATGCAGAAGCAGCGAATGGTGCAATCGGAAAGGGAACGCATAAGGCAAAAATTGACGTGACCATGGAAGACGCCAATGAAGGCGAGCAGATTGAGACGGATTAATTGTGTAATATATATAACAGCATAAATGTAAAACAGCATAAATGATTATCAGCCCCGGAATGACAATGTTTCGGGACTTTTTGTATGCAGAAAAGGTATTTCGACTTGTGGATTGGGTGTTGTGTCGATGATTGGAAAATGTTGCAGGAAACATAAATTTGACAAAAGAGTAATAATATGATATATTATCCGTAATGTTTTTGTAACAAATGAAATATTTTATTAAAAAACAGATGTCACTATTACAAAAAGAAAATGTAAAACTACGTTTTTACAGGAGGTTTATATCAATGATTAAAAGAAAACTTGCATTACTTGGCACTGCTGTTGCAGTATCTTTACTGATGACAGTACCGGCATTTGCAGCTGACACCAAAGATACAGACACTGCACAGAACGCACAGAATACACAGAGCGTACAGGAAGAGAAGACAGAAGAGAATACAGGCTATGTAACATGTTCTGTTCTCAATGTGCGCAGAGCCAGCTCTGAGAAATCAGATAAAGTCGGAACACTGAAGAGGGGTGAAGAAGTCAAGATTCTGAGAGATGAGGAGAATGGCTGGTATGCAATTGATTTTGAAGGTCACGTCCGATATGTTCACGGTGATTATATTACAACAGATCAGAACGAGGTGAATGGTTATACAGCAAGCAGCTGGGATGGGCCTGTTCTGACTGCTTCGGCAGGTACGATTAACGGACCAAGCGGTAAGGAAACATATTATAATTTGAATATGTCTGGGGTTGTCAGCATTATGAGAAGTCTTGGCAATACAGATGAGTACTGGGTCAGAGACGACGGTGCCAAGATGCTTGGCAATTATGTAATGGTTGCTGCCAATCTGAATGTCCATCCGAGAGGCTCAATTGTAGAGACGAGTCTTGGACTTGGTATTGTCTGTGATACAGGTGGCTTTGCATCCGGCAATTCCACACAGCTTGATATTGCAGTCAGCTGGTAGAGCAAATGCCCATTGCAGTCAGGCTGTCTGACAATTTTAAGAATAATTAAAAACGGAAACAATTCTATGATAGAAATAAGTCGAAGAGCAGTGCTTTTCGGCTTATTTTAGTTTGCGCGCCATGGGCGCGCTCTAACGGGTGAAAGTCCCGAACACGCCTAGGCGACAAGGAAGTGTATAGCTGAACAGCAAGGGTGTCTATCGTAAGGTAGAATCTGAAGGAAGCTG
>NZ_JAMOKJ010000036.1:0-13186 GCF_023656595.1 Coprococcus intestinalis
GAGCCATGTTTATATAAAGAATTATAAAGTAAAAATAGGAAGAATTAAATTCCACATTTGAAAGCAGGGTGATTTGCAGGATTAAATTCCACAGAGGGGTGGAATTTAACTTTGCAATTGAGTGAATCCCTTTTTTGATTTACAATTGCTGAAAAGGTATTGACAAGACGATAAAAGAGGCTTATAATGTCAAACATAAAGAAAACATATAATTCCTATTAAATAAATAGGGATTATAAAAGGAAGGAGCATGCATATGCGAATGACGATATATCATAAAGGAAGAATGGAGCGATGTTGTTGCTGTATGAGTGACGTCAGACGAGATGCATCTTTATAGCAGATAAACAGATAGAGGTCGCAACAGACAATCAGATGACAATATTTTTTGGAAATAAAGATTTATAAATTTATTTAAAATGAATAAAAGAATTAGATGAAATGAATGGAGGATTATCATCATGGCAGATATTAAACAGAGCGCATTAGAGTTAATTGGCAACACACCTATTTTACAGTTAAATCGTTACAGTGAGAAGGCAGGCATCAAGGATGTTACACTGCTTGCAAAGCTTGAGTATCTGAATCCGGCTGGTTCTGTTAAGGATCGTATCGCACTGGCAATGATCGAGGATGCTGAGAAAAAAGGTAAATTGAAACCGGGTGCGACAATCATCGAGCCTACATCAGGCAACACAGGCATCGGCCTTGCAGCTGTTGCAACTGCCAAAGGTTACAAGGCAATCCTGACACTGCCGGATACAATGAGTGTTGAAAGAAGAAATCTTCTGAAAGCATACGGTGCAGAATTGGTTCTGACAGAAGGTGCCAAGGGTATGAAAGGAGCTATTGCCAAGGCTGAAGAACTCGAGAAAGAAATTGATGGGGCAGTGATCCTTGGTCAGTTCGATAATCCTGCAAACCCTGCAATTCACAAAGCAACAACAGGTCCTGAAATCTGGAAACAGACAGACGGCAAGGTAGATATCTTTATCGCAGGTGTTGGTACAGGCGGTACAATCACAGGTGTTGGTGAATACCTGAAGGAACAGAATCCAAACGTCAAGATTGTCGCTGTTGAACCTGCTACAAGCCCTGTATTATCCACAGGCAAATCCGGTTCCCATAAGATTCAGGGTATCGGTGCAGGTTTCGTACCAAAGGTACTGAATACAGATGTTTATGATGAGATTCTTCCTATTGAGAATGAAGATGCATTTGCAGAAGGCAAAACATTTGCCGTATCTGAAGGTATCCTTGTTGGTATTTCTTCAGGCGCTGCATTAAAGGCAGCACAGATTCTGGCAGCAAGACCAGAGAACAAAGGCAAGACAATTGTTGCATTGCTTCCTGATTCAGGAGACAGATACCTGTCAACACCATTATTTGCCGAATAATATTGCTTCACATTGTTTCATAATACAACTGCTTTTTTATAATAATGATATTTTTCTCGTACAAGCAAAATGGGCATCCCAGATCGGGATGCCTTTTTGTGTTTGTGTAAAAATATTAGAAAAAATGGATTGTTAGGTACCTTAATAATTATTCAAAAAAATGGCATTGATCATATGGAAATATAATTTTATAAATTTGGATATTTAGGTACCTAACAATTGAATGGGGATACTTAGGTACCTAACAATTGAATGGGGATACTTATGTGCCTAACAATTGAATGGGGATATTTATGTGTTTAAAAATTGAATGGGTATGCTTATGTGCCTAATAATTGAGTATGGACATTTAGATATTCAATATTTAAAAACGGGTAGTTTAGTTTTAATAATTAAACTTGAGTATTTTGAGTATTTAGGTACCTAACAATCAGAAATTCATAAAATATATGAGCGTGGCACATAATCATATAATAAGAATAATTTTTATAAAATGCAGTCATAAGCAACGTGTAATCTGCATAACATAAATAGAATGGGTACTTTTGGATTTAATAGGGACATAAAAATAATTGAGGTACCTTATTAATGAAAAAAGCAGTATATAATTCGAAAAAGGAGCGAACAAAAAGAAGGAGAAAACTGGAGGAGAAAACCAGGAAGGAAATTTTAGGGAGGAAATTTCAGGAAGAAAATTTCAGGAAGAAAATTGCGGGAAGAAAATTTCAAGAAGAAAATTGCAAAGGGGATAGGAAACGTATGGATATGGATTTTTTTGATTTAAGTTTTGAAGAATCACTGGATGAGCAATTGGTGAATGCTATTTTGGATGTGGGGAGAGATATTCGAAGGCTTTTTGAGGGAAAGGAGAGCCAGAGTCGAATTTTAATGATTTTGAGGCTTCATGGAGCTGTGACTCAGAAGATGTTAATACAGATCTTACATATTCAGCCGGGGTCGGCCAGCGAGATTCTGAAGAAGATGGAAAAGGCTGGCTTGATTATCAGGGTACCGAATGAAATGAATCGACGAGCATCGGATATTGTGCTGACACGACAGGGCAGAAGTGTATCGGAGAAACTGATTGAGCAACGCCGTGGACGGTATCGGGAGATGATGGCGTGTTTGTCGGAAGATGAAAAGGTGAGCCTATTTTCGATGCTTGATCGGATGAAAGAGGATTGGCAGCAGCGTTTCAGAGCTGTGCCGGAAAGCACTATAGCATCAGGGAATTCATCGCTGCAAAAAGAAAGAAATAAAATCTCGGAAACATCGTCAGATGGAAAATGAGGAATAAAAAACACAGTGCTGTAGATTCTCAGCTGCCGGATGAAGCATGGCTTTGAGAAAAGTACCGCACTGTGTTTTTGTTGTTGAGGGATATTGATGTTTTAATTATAAAGTTAACGGGTTACAGGTTCTTTTACGTTGTGGCTGACTTCGGAGCCTGCCTTTTTGTGGAAGAGCTCTTTGCCGCAGCTGATGACGATGATGACACCGAGAACCATCAGCAGGAAGGCGATGATCAGCTGGAGACCTTCTACAAGGAAGACGGCTGTACCGGCGCCGTAAGCGTGGAACAGTGCGATAACACGTTCTACAAGAGCAGTTGATGTTACAGCAAGCATGATGAGAAGCGGTGCGATCAGTGTTCTGAATTCACGGCCTGTGACTTTTAAAAAGACGCATAATGTGATCAGAACAAGTGCACTTAACAGCTGGTTGGCGCTTCCGAACAGCGGCCAGATGTTAGCATAGCCGATCTGAGTCAGAACATAACCAAGGAACAGTGTCAGGATTGTGGAGAAATATTTGTTGCATAAAAGTTTTCTCCAGCCTTCAGCGTGTTCCATATCATCAACGGTGAACAGTTCCTGGAATGACATACGTCCGATACGTGCAACTGAGTCAAGGGTTGTAAATGCAAGGGCTGATACACACATTGTCATGAAGCACTGGGCAACGTAAACAGGGATACCGAACATTTCAAGGAAACCGGCAACGCCTGATGAGAAGATGGCGAATGGCGTGCCTGTGGCAGCTGTACCATCAGCAGAAGCAGCGGCACCTGCAACACACAGAGCCAGAACGGCCAGAAGACTTTCAAGTACCATAGCGCCGTAGCCGACTTTCTGCATATCCTTTTCGTTGGAGATTGTCTTAGAGGATGTACCGGAAGATACCAGGCTGTGAAAACCGGATACAGCACCGCAGGCAACAGTTACAAAAAGGATTGGGAACATGTCACCGGATTTTTCATTGTGGAAACCGGTAAACATTGGCAGGTTCATTGTAGGATGTGCAGCAAACAGACCAACAACAGCGGCGATGATCATGCCTGCAAACATAAAGGTTGTCATGTAATCTCTAGGCTGCATCAGAAGCCAGATTGGCAGAACAGCGGCCAGGAAGATGTAAGCAAAAACGATGTAAGACCAGGTTGTTTTGGATGCGATCAGCGGGAAGTTCATGCCGATAACAAATGCTGCAAACATACATACAAGACCAAGAACAACTTCCTTCCAGCCTTTAAAGTTTGCTTTCTTCTGGATGAGACCGAATACAGCGGAAAATACGATAAACAGAAGAGAAATGCTTCCGGCAGCACCATTGACATTGGCGGCGTCGGATAACTGTGTCACACCTGCTTCAGTGACAGTATAGGCGTTAAATGTACCATCTACCATATCCGCAAAGGCTGCGATAACAATCAGTGTAAAGAGCCAGCAGAACAGAAGAAATAACTTCTTACCGGTTTTGCCGATGTATTTTTCAATCAGAAGTCCCATGGACTTACCGTCATTTTTGACACTGGCATATAATGCACCAAAGTCTGTAACGGCACCGAAGAAGATACCGCCGATCAGGATCCAGAGAAGAACAGGAACCCAACCGAAGACAGCGGCCTGAATAGCACCGGTGACAGGGCCTGCACCGGCGATGGATGAGAACTGATGGGCAAAGACTGTCAGACCATCTGCCGGAACATAATCCTGTCCGTCGTTTTTGCGGACAGCAGGTGTCTTTGCATTTGGGTCGATGCCCCATTTGTTGGCCAGCCAGCGGCCATATAAACAATAACCAGCAACCAGACAAACGGCTGCTATCAGAACAATAACTAAAGTATTCATAATAATGTGCCTCCTCTTAAGTAAAATGTAGTGACGATTCAAAACTGAGTGTCTGACACGTCGGTGATGAATGGTCGTGAATACCAGTTGGCAGGTGATTCGGCTTTGAAGTTCAAAAGATCAATTGCCTGCATGCCTGACAAAATCTTTTGAATCTGAACGAATAAATCATAAAAAAAGCTCCGTCTTCTGTGCCCTTTCGGGTTTTTCAGAAGACGAAGCCTATGACTCCGCGTTACCACTTCTATTATCGGTTTTTCAATCGATCACTCTGCCACGTCCCCGATTCTCTCTATCATCGGTGAACATGCTCTCCTGTAACGGTGAGAATCCGTTTCGGACTAATGAATCTGTTTCGTCCGAAAAGCTCACAGGGGATAATTCTCTTAAGTATCTGCTGACTCACACCAACCGTCAGTTCTCTGAAAGAATACCGGACTAAGAAAATCGTGTCCTGATCGTTGCTTTTGTTGTTTGTTCTTGAAACAATTACAGATTATAGACCTTTTTGAAAAATTGTCAAGAAGATTCTTTGTACTAAATTGTATACAGAATACCCGCAATAAACGACATATCAAATAAACAAATTGCGATAATTGTTGGGTGCATATGATGGAGAAACGAGTTATAATAGACATGATGTAGTATAAGAAAGGAAATCAGGGCAGGAGATTTTTTACAGAAAGAAAAAAAGTTAGTCACAACTTACCAAAGAACTTGACAGAAACGGCAAAAAAAGAGTATAATAAATAGTGGTCGTTTCTAACTAATGTGGGAACAGAATGCAATGCGTGACAACAAAGTGATTAGAAAAGGAGACTGAATAGAATTGAAGAAATGCACATGGAAGAAGTATACAGCAAGTGTTTTAGTTGCTGCTATGCTTGCAGCCCAGCCGATGGCAGTATATGCGGACGAAGCGTCCACGGCATCGCAGGCAGCATATAGTGATACAGAAGCGAAAGACATAAATGGTGTTTATGAACGTGTATCAGACAAGGTAGCAGGTATGCTGGCGAATGGTGAACTGACTTACAGTGAGACATCCGGTTATTTATATAATGCCAGCGGCAGCAAGGTAGACCCGGAGACAGGTGCTGAGATCCCTGATACGACAGAGACTGAGACTGAGACTGAGACAAAGGCACCGGAGACCGAGACAAAGGCACCGGAGACCGAGACAAAGGCACCGGAGACTGAGACAAAGGCTTCAGAGACATCAGCTTCTGAGACTGAGACAGAGTCCCAGACAGGAACAGGGGAATCAGAGACAGAATCCCAGACAGGGGCAACAGATACTGAAACCGGTACAACAGAGACAGGAACAACAGAGACAGGATCCGAAACAGAATCAGAATCTCAGTCGGAGACTGCGTCATCGGAGACAACGACACCTGGGTCTTCATCAGATAATGCTTCGGCATCGACAGATTCAAAAGCAACGGAGTCTCAGACAACTGCAGAGACAGGCAGCAATACTCAGCAGGATGTTTCCTACAAGGCATCCGGTGTTTTCAAGAAGATTGGTGATAGAGTACAGTATAATGTAGATGTTCCGATTAAGGGTCTGCCGTCATTTATTACTCAGGAGATGATTGTCGGAGCATTAAAGAGCCAGGATGAATACGGTTATCCGGCTTCTGTTACAATTGCCCAGATCATACAGGAATCCGGTTATGGTACATACGGACCGGGCGGCAATAAAGGACAGGGACTTTCAGGACTGGCCTACGGTTACTGTAACTTATTCGGCATTAAAGGTTCAGGTACTGCAGGGAGTGTCTCTATGCGTACATCTGAGATGACGAAGGATGGAAAGATTTATTCTACAACATCTGCATTTCGTGCGTACAATACATACAGTGAAGCCATTGAGGACAGATGCAAGGTTCTTCAGAATGGTTACGGTGATCTGATCAGCGGTGTCAATGATGCCAATACCTTTGCTATGCGTATTGGACAGCGCTGGGCAACAGATCTGAATTATGGCAAGAGCTTGATCAAGCTGATGGAACTGTATGATCTGTATCGTCTGGATGATATGACACTGAAGGATTTTTCAGCGATGATCGGCAGATTTGCAGATCCTTGTCCGGGTGCGGTTGTGACAAGCAACTTCGGATTCAGAGAGTTTGACAATAAATTCCATAAGGGTCTTGATCTTGGTACAGGCAGCGAGAATATCCCGACGTATGCAGCAGAAAGCGGAACCGTTATCTTTGCAGGTTATTCGGGGTCTGCAGGTAATCTGATCACCATCGACCATGGTAATGGCCTGGTGACGAAATACATGCATCATTCTGAGATTTATGTCAAAGTCGGCGATCATGTTGAGAAGGGACAGCAGATTGGTCTGAGCGGTACAACAGGCCGTTCCACAGGTAATCATCTGCATTTCCAGGTCGAGGAGAATGGTGTGGCTGTCAATCCATTGTTATATCTTGAGGGCAACGGAACAAGCAGTGAACTGCAGCGTATGGACCCGATGAAGGATATTGTCAGCGGTACAAAGGTTGTTCTGGAGAAGAAGGATATAGAGACTTCAGGGGAGGATGCACAGAACGCAGCTGTTGAAGAAACAGAAGCGGCAGAATCCATTGCGGAAACAGACAGTCAGAAGCAGCAGAAAGAAACAGCGGTTGAGACAGCAGAGATTGCGGACTCGGCCAAGCAGGTTGTTGACAAGGCTGTCAAAACGGAGAAGAAGACAATCAAATAATACAGCGCATAGTGCGGTGATTTAGCAAATAACTAAAAATAACAAAACCGGTATTCAGCCATCAGCTGAATACCGGTTTTGTTATTTAAAAGCTTTGTTAGCTACAATTCTAAAAACTGAAATATAAAGATGCAGCCTGAACAGCAGGTCATTAATTGAGGAAGTTCTCAATGATCACCGCTTCAGCTTCTTCTTCTGTCATACCGAATGTACGGAGTTTGATCAGCTGTTCGTCGTTAATACGGCCAATAGCCGCTTCATGGATGATCTGCGCATCGATATGGTTGGCATTGATCTCAGGAATAGAACTGATGGATGCCTTGTCCATAATGATGGAGTCACACTGGACATGTGCATGACAGGCATTGTTGCCGATGGCCTTCGGATGGAAGATCTGATTGGATGTGCCTTTGGCAACAGAACGGGAAATAATACGGGCAGAGCTGCCTTCACCGTTCAACTTCACCTCCATGTTGGAAATAGCATGCTGAGCGTCATGGGTCATCAGTTTCTCTGTGACATAAAGTTTGGCATTTGGTCCGAGTTCAACGAAGGTTTCACGCTTGGTAGAGTCAACACCTTTGATCTGGGTGGTCTCCAGGGTGAAAACAGAATTCTCACCCACATAAATCTTCGTTACCGGGTTGAGAATCTTGCCGCCGGTGCCGTTTCCTTCAGCGTAGTGGTTCTCGACATACTTCACATTGGCATTTTTGCCGACATGGAAAGTATGAATACCATCGTGACGTGTTTCGCTGCATCCTTCACCGTGGATACCGCAGCCGGCAACGATGGTGACATCCGCGCCGTCTTCTACATAGAAATCGTTGTAAACAACATCAAGACCGGGTTCGGACATAACAACAGGAATATGCACCTGTTCATTCTGTGCTTCACTGCTGATTCGGATATCGATGCCCGGAAGGTCGGTTTTCTTCACAATAGCAATATGGCGGCTGTCACCATGACAGACAGCCATACCGTTTAATCGGAGATTGTAGGCACCTTCCTGTTTGAAGCCATAGGAATCAATCACCTTTAATACATCTTCTGTTACCTGATTAAGCTTCACAGTAATCGCCTCCTTTCTGCTGACCATAACAGCAGGCCTCCTGGGAGGATGTGTCTAAGAGTGTCGGAAGAATCTCTTCGGCAGGCCCGATTCGGTCAATCTTGCCGTCGGAGATGACCATGATCCTGTCCGCCATACGGATAATACGTTCCTGATGGGAGATAAGGATCAGACTCTCTTTCTTCTCCTTGTGAATCTGTTCAAACTTCTTGATCAGCATAGAAAAGCTCCAGAGGTCAATGCCGGCTTCCGGTTCATCAAAAATGCAAAGCGCATGCTGTTTGGCAAGAACCGTTGCAATTTCGATACGTTTCATTTCACCACCGGAAAGGGTAGCGTCTGCTTCTCTGTCAATATATTCCTGGGCACAGAGACCGACACTGCTGAGAAAACCGCAGCATTCGCTCTCGCTGAGGGTTCTTCCTGCTGCAAGATTCAGAAGGCGGCGGACGGTCATGCCTTTAAAACGCGGCGGCTGCTGGAAAGCGAATCCGATGCCAGCCTGGGCACGTTCATTGATGGAGAGGTCTGTAATGTCTTCTCCGTTTAAAATAATTCTGCCTGAAGTGGCTTCATTGATACCCATGAGCAGCTTGGCAAGTGTGGATTTGCCGCCGCCGTTTGGGCCTGTGATGACAAGCATTTCGCCATCGGCAACATTAAAACTGATGTCGGAGAGGATCTCTGCCTGACGGCCATCATCCCGGACATCAAAGGATAAATGTTCTATTTGTAACATTTTGTCACTTCCTTATATAGTATTGATAACAACATCAAATATAAATATAACATTTATGTTATTTTTTCACAAGTCTTTTAGCACAAAAACGATAAACTATCAAAATGAATAGTCATAAAAAATTATGGGAAAATCTGGTGGATTTTTGTCCGAAAAGGCTGTATAATGATTGGAGTTTATGGGGGAGGTAGAAAATGGCACGAGATAATCAGGATCTGACAAAAGGACCTTTAGCCAGGAAGATTTTATTTTTCAGTGCACCACTTATTGTATCGAATCTTTTGCAGGTGCTTTTTAATGTGGCGGATATTGCCGTTGTCGGGCGTTTTGCGGGGGCATCAGCCCTGGGATCAGTTGGATCGACAACGATTCTTGTGACGATGTTTACGAGTTTTCTGATCGGGGTTTCGGGAGGCATTAATGTTTTGACTGCATTGTATCTTGGCTCCGGAGACAGGAAAGGAGTTCGGGAAACTGTACATTCGGCTTTCCTGTTCAGTATTCTGACAGGATTGACCCTGCTGCTTATTGGAGCAATATTTTCAAAAGGTATTCTGGAACTTTTGAACACGAAGCCGGAATTGATCGATGGGGCGGTGCTGTATATACGGATTTATTTTCTGGGGATGCCGGCGCTGGCTGTATATAATTTTGGTAATGCCGTTTTCAGTGCGGCGGGGGATACGAAACGACCGCTGAAGTATCTTTCCATGGCGGGCGTTGTGAATATTATTTTGAATCTCTTTTTTGTGATCGTCTGTAAGATGGATGTGGCCGGTGTGGCTGTGTCCAGTATTATTTCACAGTATTTGTCGGCTGCGATGATCAGCGTTGCACTTTTCAGAAGCGGGGATATTTATGGACTGCACCGATCGGAGCTGCGTCTAAACAGAAACAAGACTGTGAATATTATCAGAATCGGTATTCCGGCAGGACTTCAGAATGCGATCTTCCAGATCGCGAATCTGTTTGTACAGGCGGGCGTGAATTCCTTTGATGCCACCATGGTGGCCGGCAATGCGGCTGCGGCCAATGCCGATGCGTTGGTGTATGATGTGATGACGGCCTTCTATACGGCCTGCGGTAGTTTTATGGGACAGAATTTCGGTGCCGGCAACAGGAAGCGTGTCAGGAACAGCTATCTCATCAGCCTGGCATATTCCTTTGGTATCGGTATGATCATGGGATTGGGACTTGTTTTATTTGGCCATCAATTCCTCTCATTGTTCTCGACAGATGCAGATGTCATTGAGTCGGGGATGATCCGATTGTCCATTATGGGTGTCTGCTATGGATTTTCTGCTTTTATGGACTGTACCATCATGGCTTCCAGAGCTTTGGGAAAGAGTATGATACCGATGGTGATCGTTATCATAGGTTCCTGCGTATTCAGAGTTGTCTGGATTTATACAGTTTTTGCGTATTTTCATACCATATTATCCCTGTATTCCCTTTATATATTTTCATGGGGGATCACAGCCATTGCAGAAATCATTTATTTTGTTTACATATACAAAAAAAGAGTGTGCTGAGGCTCACTCTTTTTTACTGTGTTTGATTGTACACGATGAGACATATATCAGCTGTGAATTCAAAATTGCTCCAAATCGGTGCCTGGTTTTTGAATGTTAACCGGCAGAGACAGGACGTTTAATCTGGCTGAGGCTGTAGGCCAGCACGGAACCGATGACAAGAACGCCGCCTGCAATGGACATAGATCCGATGGTTTCGCCGCAGATAATGGCCGCCAATACCGGGTTGAGAATCGGTTCAATGCCTGAGGTCAATGCAGCTGTTACCGGAGAAACGGCATCCAGTCCCCGGGACAGACAGATGGTGGCCAGACCGGTCTGTACAGCGCCAAGAAGTACAATCACCAGCCATATGGATGGTGTATGGATGGTTTCGTGCACAGCAGTCGGAAGGCCGATGATGAAGGCCAGAATATAGCTGATGACAAGGGAAGATTCGAAATCGCCGCCCTTCATTTTCTTCATCTGAAACATAATGGCATAGGACAGGCCGGAGATAATGGCAAGAAGATTGCCGAGCATGCCACCGGAGGTGATCTTATCAAAGAAAAAGCATACAATACCGATTAATGCAATGATGCATGTAAGGATAGCCCTTTTATCAGGCCGTTTATGATAGAAGATCCAGAGGATAAGAATCAGAAAAACCGGATGTGTGAATTGCAGGATGATGGCATTGGCGGCGGATGTCATTTTGGTGGCACAGACAAATGTGATGCTCATGGAAGCTGAGCAGATGCCGCCAAAAATAACGGATGGATTCAGCCGAAAAGGATGATGGATCAGCTTCATGTAGAGCAGCAGTGTGATCAGGGCGAAGATGCTTCGTACGCCGCTGACAGACAGAGACTGCCAAGGAACGATTTTGATCATAAAGCCGCCAAGGCTGAAAAAAATGGCAGAAAGCAACACATAAAATGTGCCAACTGCCGGATTGTTGACGCGTGGATTAAGTTGAATCATAAAGTTACACCTTTGTAGTAAAAATAATGGGTAGATAGAGGATGCCATAGATATCCCGGAATTGCTATGCAGGATATCTATGGCATCTATGAGTTTTATTTGCAGAGTTCTTCAGCCAGTGCCGCAATCTGTGCTTCATTCTCAGTGTTGACAGCGGATTTGATGGTGACTGTTGTGTCTGTAAATGTCAGATTCTTGCTGCCTTCAAACATTTTCAGCATGGTTTTGGCTGCGGTAGGTGCCCATGAGCCGTTCTCAATGAGACCGATCGTTCTGTTTCTGTAGCCGCGTTCTGTCAGGTGTTCGATGAATGTCTTCATGAATGGGAAGATATCACCATTGTAAGTGGTTGTAGCCAGAACGAGCTTGCCGTAGCGGAAAGCATCTTCGACAGCTTCGGCCATGTCATCACGGGCAAGGTCAGTAACTGTGACTTTCGGGCATCCAAGGGCAGTCAGTTTATTTGCAAGGAGCTCAACGGCTTTCTTAGTATTGCCGTAAACAGATGTGTAAGCGATGACAACGCCTTCGCTCTCAACACCGTAGCTGGACCATGTATTGTAGAGATCAAGATAATAGCCAAGATTCTCTTTGAGGATCGGGCCATGGAGTGCACAGATGGTCTGGATATCAAGAACGGCTGCCTTCTTCAGGAGCGCCTGAGCCTGAACACCGTATTTGCCGACGATACCGAAATAGTAACGGCGGGCTTCGCATGTCCAGTCTTCTTCGACATCAAGGGCACCGAACTTGCCGAAGGCATCTGCTGAGAAAAGAACCTTATCCTTGCTGTCGTAGGTCACCATAACTTCTGGCCAGTGAACCATTGGTGCAAGAACAAATGTCAGTGTGTGTGTACCAAGAGAAAGCGTATCGCCTTCCTTGACAACAATCTGTCTCTCCGGGTAGTCTGTGCCAAAGAATTGCTTCATCATCACAAAAGCCTTGGCTGTAGCGACAACTTTGGCATCCTTGTAAAGATCCAGAAAGTTGGCAACGTTGGCAGAGTGGTCAGGTTCCATATGCTGAACAATCAGATAAGATGGCTTTCTGTCACCGATGACGTCTGAAATATTCTTCAGCCATTCATCTGTAAAATTGCCGTCTACAGTATCCATGACCGCAATCTGCTCGTCCATGATCACATATGAATTGTAAGCCATGCCGTTTTCTACGACATACTGTCCTTCAAATAAATCAATATCATGGTCATTGACACCAACATAACGGATATCATCTGTAATAAACATAGTCTCACTCCTTAAAAAATGTATTTATTATTGTTCATGTAGCTGTAATCGATGCTATTATAGCATTTGAAAGTAGGAATGTCTACTGTTTTTGAAACACTCGATGTTTTTAACAAAAGTTAGCAAGAATTCTCCTTCCTCTACATGTGGGAGATGAATTGCAGAAAAAAAGAAAATAGAACGCTTGTTCTGCGGCACGAAGTGTGGTATACTATAATCAGTCGAAAGGATAGAAAGGACTGATTATATGGACAAAGTGGATCATGATGTTGATCATGTGCATGTTATGTTTCGGGCACAGCCAAAATCAGAACTCAGTAAATTTATCAATGCGTATAAAAGTGCAAGCAGTCGTTTGTTAAAAAAGGAATATCCACAGATCA
>NZ_JAMOKJ010000037.1:0-11720 GCF_023656595.1 Coprococcus intestinalis
TCATAAGGGCCTCCTTAATGCTGGGAGGAAGAGCCATGTTTATATAAAGAATTATAAAGTAAAAATAGGAAGAATTAAATTCCACATTTGAAAGCAGGGTGATTTGCAGGATTAAATTCCACATTTGAAAGCAGGGTGATTTGCAGGATTAAATTCCACAGAGGGGTGGAATTTAACTTTGCAATTGAGTTAGAATAAATATAGAAAAAATTTTTATTAAAAAACCTTTGACAAAAAAATAAATATATGTTATATTATTTAGGCAATATCAAACGCAGTTGTGGCGGAATTGGCATACGCGCTAGACTAAGGATCTAGTCTGGGTTAACTGGGTACGGGTTCAAGTCCCGTCAACTGCATAGAAGCGGTTTCCATATGGAAGCCGCTTTTTCGCGTCAATAGTAAGCTAAAGTGCACAATTGGTTCTATTTTGTAACCAACGGATTTTTCTTCCATAATAATATGACAGGAGGGAAAATGGATGTTTAAAAATTGTGTATTTAAAGATTCTGTGAATACAAGAAAGTGGATGGTCAATGCTGGCATTCGAGCTGTTAAAACAATGGCGCAGACAGCAGTGGCGGTTATGGGAACCAGTACAGTTTTGTCAGCTATTGACTGGCGGATGGTTTTGTCTTCTGCTATTGTGGCAGCAATTGTCAGTATATTGACGTCAGTGGCAGGCCTTCCGGAAGCTCCTTGTGAGGGAGAGTGACTCATCAGGATAAATGGGTGAAAAATAGCAATTTGCATAGAGATTTGACCTTGATTACAGACGAAGAATAGGATATTATATTATAAGCTGGATCAACGAGCAAAATTCACCGAAATTACATGACGGTGATGCATCCGTGTAAAAGATAACGGCCGCTTCGGCGGCCATAGTGAATAAAGGAGAGACGAAGTTATGGGTAAGACAGTAAGAACAAGATTTGCTCCAAGTCCGACAGGAAGAATGCATGTGGGCAACTTAAGAACAGCATTATATGCGTATCTGATTGCGAAGCATGAGGGCGGACAGTTTTTATTAAGAATAGAAGATACAGACCAGGAGAGAGAGATGGAAGGTGCGGTAGATATCATTTATCGTACACTGGCCAGCACAGGTCTGATCCATGATGAAGGCCCGGATAAGGATGGCGGCGTAGGCCCTTATGTTCAGAGTGAGAGACAGGCGCAGGGCATTTATCTTGAGTATGCGAAGAAACTGATTGACAAGGGTGAAGCTTATTACTGCTTCTGCGATGAAGAGCGCCTTGCAACTCTGCATACAACCGTGAATGGCAAAGAGATTTTTCACTATGACAAGCATTGTCTGCATCTGAGCAAGGAAGAAGTTGAAGCCAAGCTGGCAGCAGGTGTACCTTATGTTATCAGACAGAACAATCCTGTTGAAGGCACAACTACTTTCCATGATGAGATTTATGGCGATATCACCGTGCCGAATGCAGAATTGGATGATATGATCCTGATCAAGTCCGATGGTTTTCCTACATACAACTTTGCGAATGTTGTGGATGACCATTTGATGGGCATTACACATGTTGTCAGAGGTAATGAATATCTTTCTTCTTCTCCGAAGTACAATCGTCTGTATGATGCATTCGGATGGGAAGTACCGATTTATGTGCATTGTCCGCTGATCACCAATGAGGAACACAAGAAGCTCAGTAAGAGAAGTGGTCATGCTTCCTATGAAGATCTTATTGACCAGGGATTTCTGACAGAGTCGGTTATTAACTTTGTGGCACTTCTCGGATGGAGTCCTGAGGACAACAATGAATTCTTTACACTGGATGAACTGGTGAAGGAATTTGATTATCATCATATGAGCAAGACCCCGGCTGTTTTTGATATGACAAAACTTCGCTGGATGAATGGTGAGTATCTGAAGAAGATGGATTTTGACAAGTTCTATGAGATGGCACTGCCGCATATGAAGGAAGTTGTTTCAAGGAATGTGAACTTTGAGAAGCTGGCATCTATGATCAAGACACGTATCGAGATCTGGGCAGATATCAAGGATCAGATTGATTTCATCGAACAGGTACCGGATTATGATATCAATATGTACGTACACAAGAAGAATAAGACAAATCTTGAGAATTCTCTGGAAGTGCTGAAGGAAGTGCAGCCTTTACTGGAGAAACAGGAAGACTACAGCAATGATGCGCTGTTTGAACTGCTGGGTCAGTATGCAAAGGATAAAGAGAAGAAGGTAGGTTTTGTTATGTGGCCGATCCGTGTGGCTTTATCCGGCAAACAGATGACACCTGGTGGTGCAACTGAACTGATGGAAGTACTTGGCAAGGAAGAATCGCTTGCAAGAATTCAGACAGCCATCGACAGATTAAGCCAGGAAGCATAGGAGGCTTTATGGAGTTAAATAAGTCTCAGCTTCAGGCAGTCTGCCATGATAAGGGGCCGATGATGGTACTTGCCGGACCGGGTTCGGGCAAGACCATGGTCATCACCCATCGTGTGAAATGGCTGATTGAGCATGCCGGTGTCCATCCGGCGGGCATACTGGTTGTGACCTTTACAAAAGCTGCCGCAGATGAAATGCGGCAGCGTTTTGTTTCTCTGATGGACGGCAGGACGATGCCCGTGAGTTTCGGCACTTTTCATGCAATTTTCTTTTCGGTGCTGAAACATGCTTATAACTATACGGCATCCAATATCATTCGTGAGGAGCAGAAACAGCAGCTGATCCGGGAGATCATTGAAGATATGCCTGTAGAACCGGATAATGTCAGTGAGTTTGTCAATGATGTGCTCAGTGAGATTGGGCTTGTTAAAGGAAGCGTGATGGATATTGAGCATTATTATGCCACCAGCTGTGCAACATCCGTGTTCAGAGATATTTATAAACAGTATGTTCAGAGGATGGAGAACAGCCGTCTGATTGATTTTGAGGACATGTTGGTTTATACTTGGGAACTTTTTACCCAGCGAAAGGATATTCTTGCAGCCTGGCAGCATAAGTTTCAATATATCCTGATCGATGAGTTTCAGGACATTAACTTGCTGCAGTACAAGCTGATCCGGATGCTGGCATTGCCGCAGAACAATATTTTTATTGTGGGGGATGATGACCAGTCTATTTATGGATTCAGGGGGGCCAGGCCTGAGATCATGCTGAACTTTGAGAAAGATTTTTCGGATGTGAAGAAGGTTTTCCTTTCTGTCAATTACCGCAGTCAGGCAGCTATCGTACGCGGGGCGGGATGCGTGATCAAGAATAACAAACAGCGTTTTGACAAGCAGATCCAGGCGGTGCGGCCGGAGGAGGAACCGGTGGATATCCGTGTTTTCAAGGGACCGGCTGATGAGAATGCGGCGGTTATCCGTGAGATCCGTGATTACCATGATCAGGGGATTCCGTATCATGCGATGGCGGTGCTGTTTCGAACCAATACCCAGGCCAGAATGCTGTTAGAGAAGATGATGGAGTATAATATTCCATTTAAAATGCAGGATGCCATGCCGAATATCTATCAGCACTGGGTAACCCAGGATATTATGGCTTATATCCAGATTGCTCTCGGAAGTACGGCCAGAAGTCATTATCTGAGGATTATCAACCGGCCGAACCGTTATGTGAGCAGACAGATGTTGGGTGAGCGTCAGGTGGCTTTTGATGTGCTGCTGGAGCAGTATAAGGATAAGCCATGGATGCAGGAGCGTTTGTCGAAGTTTGCTTATGATGTGCATATGTTGACGCAGATGCAGCCCTTTGCAGCCATTAATTACATACGGCATGGGATTGGATATGATGAATTTCTTGAGAAGTATGCCGAAGAACGGAAGATGGACGGACAGGATTTAATTGAGCTGCTGGATGAACTTCAGGATAGTGCCAGGAATTATGCGACGTATGAGGAATGGTTTGGACATATTGAAGAATATACAGAACAACTGCGAAAGCAGGCCAGAAAACAGCGCGAAGAGAAGACGGATGGCGTGGCTCTGGCAACAATGCATCATTCCAAGGGATTGGAGTATCAGATTGTTTTTATCGTGGATGCCAATGAGACAGTGACGCCGCATCATAAAGCCCTTCTGGATGCAGATATTGAAGAAGAGCGCCGGATGTTTTATGTGGCTATGACCCGTGCAAAGTCCAGACTGCATATTTTCTTTTTGAAAGAGCGTTATGGACGGCCAATGGTGATGTCACGTTTTGTCGGAGAGATTCTTGTGGACAGAGATGCGGTCAAACCGGGTATGCGCGTGCAGCATCAGACATATGGCGCCGGTGTGATTAAGGAAGTGACGGATAAAGCGATTGTTATCCGGTTCGACAAAATACGACAGGAAAAGAAACTGGATATTCAATTTTGTCTGGCAAATCAATTGTTAAAAATACAGTCTTAGTATTGAAAAAATACAGGAAGTATGTTATAAAGTTAAGGAACTGATTGATTGTTTTCAGACTGTTTAGAAGGAGAAGATTCTGACTTTCGGACAGCGGAACATTTTTATGAAATGAGGTAAGTAATTAAATGGGACAACCAAAAGACTCTGAGTTTAAAGACAGAGATACAATGACACTTGATCTGGATGACGGCGGAAAGCTGGAATGTATCGTTTTGAATGTTTTTCCGGTGAATAACAGAGAGTATATCGCACTTCTGCCAATGAATGACGAAGGCCATGTGGAAGAGGATGCACAGATCTTCCTGTATCGGTTCGAAGAACTGGGAGATGATGAGGTGAATCTTGAGACGATCGAGGACGATGATGAGTTTGAGCTTGTATCAGATTACTTCGATGAGATGCTCGATGAACAGGAGTTCAATGAGTTATTCAACGGCGCAGAGTAGTCGCAGTGAATGCAACCGTATCGTATATAGATAAAGCTGCTGCTTTACGGGAAACCGCAGAGCAGCAGCTTTTTTATGTAATAGGAAATTCTGTTGGAATTTCCTATTACATAAAAAGGCACTGCGTGCCAGAAAGCGCAGTTCGCGGAGAGGAATATATAGCTGTGCTATCCGCTTACGCGCGAAAGTGTGCGTCAAGCGCACACTTTGTTTAGTGTTGTATTATTTATCCTCGTTCAGACTTTCAATAAAATACTTCGCAGCTTCGGATATTGGCAGCTTATCATTGTAGCCGACAACCAGCTGACGGGATGGAAAGACCTCAGACATGGTCAGTTTGAAAAGGTCAGGGTCGTTATCAGGCAGGCAGAAGTCAGGAATGAACGCAATGCCAAGGCCGATACGGGCAAGGTCGATCAGCAGATCGTTGCTGCTGAGTTCGACTTCGGGTACCAGATCCAACTGGCGCTGTTGGCAGATGTTGTGAAGAAATTCGCTGGTCATACTGCTCTTGTCCAACATCAGAATCGGATACTGCAGCAGTTCTTCAAAGTTCAGAGGATGATTCTTCAGATGTTCAAAGTTCCTGTTGGCAATGAAGACATCCTTGAAATCCTTGACTTTGCGGATATTGCCTACGGTATTCATTCGAGGATTCGGATAGTTGGTAACAATGAGATCCACCTGACCGTTTTCAAGAAAATCCACGCACTTGCCGGAGGTACCGTTCGTGACTTTGATATGGACATTCGGGAAATGCTCATGGAAAGCCTGAAGATAAGGAACCAGGTAATAACGGCAGATGGTGTCGCTGGCACCGATACGCAGCTGACCGCCGTTTAGCGCATTAGCATCCAGGATCTGGTTCTCACCGCGCATGATCAGATTCACGGCAGGTTCGATGTGCTTGAAGAGAACCTCGCCTTCCGGCGTCAGTTTGACACGTTTGGTGCTTCGAATAAAAAGATGCTGATTCAGTTTCTTCTCCAGTGCCTTGATTGACTGACTGACTGCAGACTGTGAGATAAACAGGAGCTTGGAAGCGTCTGAAAAGCTGAGTGTTTTGGCAACATAATAGAAAACTTTATAAAGTTCGTAATTGATATCCATAGTTCCTCCGGTCAACAGCAATTATAAATAAAAACTGTTTTATTTATTAGTAAGAATAATTAAAATATATCATAAAATGCGTAGAAAGTAAATGATAACTGTGAACGTGTCAAATGATTTCGGCAATACGAAGGGCAGATATAAAAATTGGAATTGACAGAGGAAAAAAACGGGTATCTTCTTTGCAGAATGGGTCTGATCAAGTATTACGGGCATAGTGGTTACATTGCCAGTGTTCTGGAGGAAGATGAACTGATGTCTGTAAGAGCCAATGCAGCAGGGATTTTCAGAAGACTCAAAGGCCCGAATGATACCATCCGCATGGGGAAGTCATGGCGGAAATTATCGATCCTTATGAAGGAGATGTCACCATGCAGATCGTGGCACCTACGGACGGCATCGTCTTCTTTGCCCACAATGAACCGCTGGTACTGGAAAACACGGTGGTGTTTAAAGTGATACGGCGATTGCATAAATAAGGCTACAGTTTTAAAGCACCTTTCGGACACTCGTCCACGCACTGCATACAAAGAATACATTCGGAACGGTTTTTACGCTGCTCGGTTATGTTGAGAATCTCAACATTCATCGGGCAGTTTTTTTCGCATTTTTTGCAGCTGATACATTTGTCCGGGTCCAGTTTGATATGGAAAAGGGCAAAACGGCTGGCCGGCTTCAGAAAGACGGTGACAGGACAGATATATTTGCAGAAAGCCCGATTGTCTTTGCAGATAAAAGCCAGTGCAATGCCAACAACATAGTATATAAGATTGCCGATGAGAAAACTGTACCACATAATTTGTTCAATGTTTTGGACATGCAGCAGAAAAAGGCTGCTGACAAAAATCAGGGAACCGACAAAAACAATATAGCGGATGAATCCCCATTTTTTGCGGGAAGATGCGGGTGTTTTAAAAGGCAGCAAATCAAGGATCATAGCTGTCCAGCAGGCATAGCCGCACCAGCCTCGTCCGAAGATAAATGGGCCAAAGATTTTGGCCACGGCATAGTGGATGGTGGCGGCTTCAAAAACACCCAGGAACAGATAATACCAAAAACCTTCAATCTGCATGTTCTCATGCTGAAGAAAGCCGAGATAGCCCAGCATATAAAGCCCAACGGCAAACTGAATGACATGGCGGGCATATTTCTGTTTGCGGGCAAAGAGAAAAAGTCCGATGGCAATGGATGTGCCTATGTATGAAAAATTAAAAAGATAAAAGATATTGTCAAGTGCCTGCCAGAGAATGACGGCAATACTTTCAAAAACCAGCCACATAATGATTGGAATAGAATATTTTTTCAGCATAAGAACCTCCTGAGGGAATATGAAAGAGAATGAAAGACGCTTTACGTTTTTAACGGGTTACCCGGATAGCGGTATTAATGATTGTAAAAAAACTCTAAATAAAAAAGCTTTCTATAAAAGAATTGTAGCATAGAAAGCTTTTTGGGGATATAAAAATTTTCTCAGACTTCTCTTTTTTTCGCCGGTTCCGGCTCAAAGGCATAGACATCGTTAATATTATCCAGTTCTACATCATTCAGGGGTCCGGTGTAAACAACGCCGGTGCATTCCGTGTCGGAAGCACTTGTTTTCAGATAATCCAGGTGATCGCATTTTTCATTATGCCTGGTAATGGATTTTTTTGCCATAATTATTACATCTCCTTATAAAATAATGAGTGCTCTTTATAGATAGGATAAGCAGTATGTGCGTTTTTATGCAGATTTGCTCATTAGCTGAAGTCATAAATGAATTTAAATATATTAATTTTATTAATAAAAATATTTGTGATATAGTAAAAAGGTAAATTAAGATACCATGCCGAATTAAGGGAGGTCATTATGAGCAGCGTTAGAAGAATATATGTGGAGAAGAAACCGGCTTATGCCGTAGCAGCCAAGGATTTGTTTGAGAATATTCGTGATTACCTTGGTATCCGCACAGTAACTGGTGTTCGTGTACTCATTCGTTATGACATTGAAAATATTTCCGACAAAACTTATGAGGAGGCTAAGATTACGATTTTTTCAGAGCCTCCGGTTGATGTATTATATGAAGAAGCATTTCCGATGCAGGAAGGAGAAACTGCTTTTTCTGTTGAGGCATTGCCTGGACAGTTTGATCAGAGAGCCGATTCTGCTGAACAGTGCGTCAAGCTTTTGAATGAAAATGAAGAACCGGTGATCCGTTCCGCAACAACCTATGTGATTGCCGGCGCATGTTCTGAGGAGGAACTGGCACATATCAAAGATTTCTGTATCAACCCTGTAGATTCCAGAGAGAACAATGCAGATAAGCCTGAAACACTGGTGACAGAATATGAAGAACCGGCAGATGTGAAGATTTTTGATGGCTTCAGAAATATGCCGGAAGCAGAATTAAAGGCACTGTATGATTCTCTGGGACTGGCCATGACATTCAAGGATTTCCGATTTATTCAGGAACATTTTGCGGCAGAAGAGAGTCGTGATCCGTCTATGACAGAGATTCGAGTGCTGGATACATATTGGTCTGATCATTGCCGTCATACCACATTCCAGACTGAATTGAAGAATGTCACATTTGAGGATGGTGATTATAAGGCACCGATGCAGGCTGCTTATGATATGTATCAGGCCCATCGTGCAGAAATCTTTGCAGGACGCAAGGATAAATATGTTTCCCTGATGGATATTGCCCTGATGGCTATGAGAAAACTGAAGAAAGACGGCAAGTTAGATGACCAGGAAGAAACAGACGAGATCAATGCCTGCAGCATTATTGTACCGGTTGAGATTGATGGAAAGACAGAAGAATGGCTCATTAACTTCAAGAACGAAACTCACAACCATCCGACAGAAATCGAGCCTTTTGGTGGTGCGGCAACCTGCCTTGGCGGTGCGATCCGTGACCCACTGTCAGGACGTACTTATGTTTACCAGGCTATGCGTGTGACAGGTGCGGCAGACCCTACTGTACCAATGGAGAAGACTCTGGAAGGCAAGCTGCCTCAGAGAAAACTGGTGACAGGTGCAGCCAGCGGCTACAGCTCCTATGGTAACCAGATTGGTCTGGCCACAGGTCTTGTTAATGAAATCTATCATCCGGATTATGTGGCAAAACGTATGGAAATCGGTGCGGTGATGGCAGCAGCGCCTAGAAGCAATGTTATCAGAGAGACTTCTGATCCGGGAGATATTATTATTCTCTTGGGTGGACGTACAGGCCGTGATGGCTGCGGCGGTGCAACAGGCTCCTCAAAGGCTCATAACTCCCAGTCCATCGACACCTGCGGTGCGGAAGTTCAGAAAGGTAATGCGCCGACAGAGAGAAAGCTTCAGCGTCTGTTCAGACGTCCGGAAGTTTCACGCCTGATTAAGAAATGCAACGACTTTGGTGCCGGCGGTGTATCCGTTGCTATCGGCGAGCTGGCAGCAGGTCTTCAGATCCAGTTAGATAAAGTACCGAAGAAATATGCCGGCCTTGACGGAACAGAACTGGCAATTTCAGAATCCCAGGAGCGTATGGCGGTTGTCATTGATCCGAAGGATGTGGACAAATTTATGGCTTATGCCGAAGAAGAAAATCTTGAGGCAACCTGCGTGGCTGAGGTAACAGAAGACCCACGTCTTGTGATGCACTGGAGAGGCAAGGAAATCGTGAATATTTCCAGAGCTTTCCTTGATACAAACGGTGCTCATCAGGAAACAGATGTTATCGTAGGCACAGCTTCAAAGGCAGACAGCTATTTTGAAGAAAAGACAGATGTGGCTGATGTGAAAGCAGCATGGCTGAAAGACCTAGCAGATTTGAATGTTTGCTCACAGAAAGGTCTTGTGGAAATGTTTGATGCTTCCATTGGCGCGGGCAGTGTATTTATGCCATTCGGCGGCAAATATCAGCTGACACCGACACAGTCCATGGTAGCAAAACTCCCTGTATTAAAAGGCAAAACAGATACAGTCACTATGATGAGCTATGGTTTTAACCCGTATCTTTCCAATTGGAGCCCATATCACGGTGCTGCTTATGCGGTTGTAGAATCTGTTGCTAAGATTGTGGCAGCAGGCGGTGATTTCAGTAAGATTCGTTTCACATTCCAGGAATACTTCAAACGTATGACTGAGGATGCAAAGGGCTGGGGCGAGCCGATGAGCGCGCTTCTCGGTGCATACACAGCACAGATCGGTTTCGGACTGCCATCCATCGGCGGTAAGGACTCCATGTCCGGTTCCTTCAATGATATCCATGTACCGGCAACCCTTGTTTCCTTTGCAGTGGATGTGGCAAAACAGCAGGATATTATTACACCGGAATTCAAGAAGAGCGGCAATAAGATTGTGAAGTTTGATATTGCAAGAGATGCTTATGATATGCCGGATTACGAACAGGCAAAAGCTCTTTACACAGCGGTTCATCAGCTGATTCAGGATAAAGTTGTCATCTCCGCTTATACACTCGGTTTTGGCGGCGTTGCAGCAGCTGTATCCAAAATGGCTTTCGGCAACAAGCTGGGCGCTAAGATTGACAGCACTGTGAAAGCAGAAGATTTGTTTAAGACAGGTGAATATGGATGCATGATCGCAGAAGTACCGGCGGATGCTCTTGATAAAGTCAATGTGGCTTATACACTGATCGGTGAAGTGACAGATGATGCACAGTTCACATACGGTGACACTGTTGTGACAATGGATGAGGCACTGAAAGCATGGACAGGCACCCTTGAAAAAGTCTTCCCAACACGTTCAGGTGTTGAGCAGAAGAAGATTGAGACACCGATTTATAAAGAGGGCAGCATTGTAATCTGCAACCACAAGATTGCACAACCAAAGGTATTTATCCCTGTATTCCCGGGTACAAACTGCGAATACGATTCCATGAAAGCCTTTGAAAAAGCCGGTGCAAAAGTTCAGACACAGGTATTCAGAAACTTAAGTGCAGACGGTATCCGTGAATCTGTCGATGCCTTTGTCAAAGGTATCAGCGATGCACAGATTATTATGTTCCCAGGCGGTTTCTCAGCCGGTGATGAACCGGACGGTTCCGGTAAATTCATTGCTACGGCTTTCAGAAATGAAAAACTGAAAGAGGCTGTTATGAAGCTGCTCAACGAGAGAGATGGTTTGGCTCTTGGTATCTGTAATGGTTTCCAGGCACTGATCAAACTTGGTCTGGTGCCTTACGGCGAAATTACACCGCAGCAGCCGGATTCCCCGACACTGACAACCAACAACATTGGCCGTCATATTTCAAAGGTGGCTTATACAAAGGTTGTCTCTAATAAATCCCCATGGCTGGCAGGTGCGGTACCTGGTGAAGTCTATGCAATCCCGATTTCCCATGGTGAAGGCCGTTTCGTAGCCAGTGATGAATGGATCAAGAAGCTCTTTGCAGCAGGCTGTGTGGCAACCCAGTATGTTGATTTGGATGGCAATCCAACCATGGATGAGGATTTCAACCCGAATGCTTCCTACGCGGCTATTGAAGGTATCACAAGCCCTGACGGACGTATCCTTGGCAAGATGGGACATTCTGAGCGAATCGGTGAAGCCGTTGCCAGAAATATTTACGGTAATCCGGACCAGAAGATTTTTGAATCCGGTGTGGCATATTTTAAATAAAAGTAAAATAGAGATAATGGCAGTGCCCCGTACTCATGATCGTGAGTACGGGGGATTTTTAGTTTGCGCGCCATGGGCGCGCTCTAACGGGTGAAAGTCCCGAACACGCCTAGGCGACAAGGAAGTGTATAGCTGAACAGCAAGGGTGTCTATCGTAAGGTAGAATCTGAAGGAAGC
>NZ_JAMOKJ010000038.1:0-3980 GCF_023656595.1 Coprococcus intestinalis
GAATTCGAATAAATCGAGTTGCTTAAAAAAGCCAGTGTTTATGCGGGTTTCAGCGATTTCGATTAGTCTTTTGATAACAAATTGATAACAGTCATAGCAAGTGCCATTATTCTTGTTATCCAGTGGTTTATGGGTAACGGAACAATTAACAGGTGGCTTGCAGACTAAAGTTCGGAGCTTGGCTCTGAACAAATTCCATATTATAAACTAAGCCCTTAGCTGTGGTTAATAACCATAGTTAAGGGCTTTTTTGTCGTTGCCAAAGCATCTGTAGGGAGCTGCCAGTGGCAGGTCCTGTAGGTGCTTATTTATCTTTCAAGTGGTCTTTGAATGCTTCCACGAGAGCGTCACTTAATTCCTGTGATGGAACTTTTGCCCAACGCTGTGTGGTGTCGAACTCTGGATAATGGTAACGCCAGTTATCGTATTCTTCTCTGTTGATTTCTTCGGAAGATAGCTTGTCTGCCTGTTCTTTCCAAGCATACAGCATTTTGAGGAGTTCATATGCTTCTCTGCCTTTGTCCTTGTTGACCTTTAAGCATACCTCTCCGTCTGCTTCACTGACAGTAAGACCGTAAATATCTTCAAGGGTAAACAGAGTGTGCATAAGACCGATATAGCTGTCTATGTCAGGAACATCAAGAGCCTGTGGAGAAACATCAAGCACCTGTGCCAATGCATTTGTAAGGTCTGCTTTCGGTTTGCGTGTACCAGTTTCGTACTGTGCCAAACGCACATCAGCACTCTTTTCTGGAAAACCGATTGCTGTACCGAGATACTTTTGTGTCATACCACGCATTAGTCTGAAAAAATGTATTCTTTCGCTGATAGCCATAATGATACGCTCCTTTTATATTTAGTGAAATAAGTATAGCAGAAATGTTTAGTGGAAGTCAAGAAAAACCGAAACAAAAATGTTTAATATTTTCTTTGCAACCACTTGACAATAGCAAATATGTTTAGTAAAATAAATTACGAATTAAACAAATATGCTTAATGCGACAACTGAATGACCGTCCGAAAAGCCAAACCGCCAAGACCTCGTCGGAGCAAGTTCCGTATCGTTCGCTTGTGTGCAAGCACAAAAGCTCATTCGCTGCACTGCTCCTCCTCTTCCCCAAAAGTCTCCGACTTTTCGGGAACCCCTATACGAGCGAGCGCCTGATGTACTGCGGTGCATTGGGACAGCACAGCGCCTGCCGACAAGCAGGAGTGCCTGTTGGAACTTTAACACGGAGAAAGCGGCAAGCAAAAAATTATTTTAAGAAAGGAAGAAAAAGGATATGGAAAACAGATTTATCCGAGCCGAAGATGTGGCTCAGGAACTAAACGTATCAAAACCTTATGCATATAAACTCATCAGACAATTAAATGAGGAATTGAAAGCAAAGGGCTTTATTACGATTGCAGGGCGTGTAAATCGCCAGTATTTTTACGAAAGGCTCTACGGAGCAGGAAAGGGGGAAATGTAAATGCCGGTATTTAAGAATGAAGATAACGGTACTTGGTATGTGATGGCAAGGTATGTGAACTGGAAAGGGGAACGCAAGCAGAAATGCAAGCGTGGCTTTGCTACCAAACGAGAAGCACAGGAATGGGAAAGAATGTTCAAATTGCAGACTTCTTCAGACCTTGATATGAGTTTTGAAGCCTTTACGGAGCTTTATATCAATGATGTGAAGAACCGTTTGAAGGAAAACACGTGGCTTACCAAAGAGCATATCATACGCACAAAGATACTTCCGTATTTCGGGAAACTGAAAATCAGCGAGATTTCCACAAAGGAGATTATTACTTGGCAGAATGAAATGCTTGCCTATCGTGATGAGAAGAAAAAGCCTTATTCACAGACGTATCTGAAAACGCTGCACAATCAGTTGTCCGCCATTTTCAATCACGCTGTCCGCTACTATGAACTGCGTTCCAATCCTGCGGCAAAGGTGGGAAATATGGGACGTGAGGAACACAAGGAAATGCTGTTCTGGACAAAGGAAGAATACAAGAAATTCTCTTTTGAGATGATGGACAAGCCTGTTTCCTTTTATGCGTTTGAAATGCTTTACTGGTGCGGTATCCGAGAGGGCGAGCTGTTAGCTTTGACTCCGGCAGATTTCAACTTTGATAAGGAAACAGTCACAATCAATAAATCCTATCAGCGTTTGAAAGGGCAGGATGTGATTACTTCTCCGAAAACGAAAAAGAGCAACCGCACGATTAAAATGCCGAAGTTTCTGTGTGAGGAAATGAAAGAATATCTCGGTATGCTTTACGGATTGAAGAAGAAAGACCGTATCTTTACGGTGACGAAAAGCTATCTTCATCACGAGATGGACAGAGGGGCAAAGGCGGCAGGCGTGAAGCGTATCCGCATTCACGATCTCCGTCACAGCCACATTTCACTCTTGATTGATATGGGCTTTTCTGCGGTGGCGATTGCTGACCGAGTTGGTCACGAAAGTATTGATATTACTTATCAGTACGCACACCTCTTTCCGTCAAAGCAGATTGAGATGGCAGAAAAATTAGATGATTTAGGGAAAGGAGATTTTGAAAATGTCAGCTAAGAACAGAGATAACAAAAATCGTTGGAGGAATATCACAGTAGGGTTTCGAGTATCGCCCGAAGAAAACGAACTCATTAACAGAGCTGTAGCTCTATCAGGATTGCCAAAACAGGAGTATTGTTACCGCCGTTGCTTAAATCAGGATGTGGTGGTACAGGGCAATCCGAGAGTGTATAAGGCGTTGAAAACGGAATTTGCCACAGTCCTTGCGGAACTGAAAAGGATTGAAGCAGGAAAAGGTGTGGATGATGAACTGCTGAGTGTAATAGAACTGATTTCCATTATTCTCGGCGGTTTGAAAGGAGAGGATGCGAATGGAGAATAAAAAAGAAATGACTATTCCAAATGTATCTGCGGCAACAGATGCGGAACAGTCACTTTCCAAATGTACTGACAATAGTATAGTCAATCAGGATACGGATTTCAAGGGGTACGAGCAATCTTTTGAAGAAATGCAAAGGGAAATACTCAGACAGTTAGACCCTTCCTATCTGAAAACAGTATCAATGACAACGCTGTATGATACGGTGTTTGAGGTTCAGACACCACTTATCGACGGTCTGCTCCAAAGGGGAACTTACCTTTTCGTAGGTTCCCCGAAAGTGGGAAAGAGCTTTATGATGGCACAGCTTGCCTATCATATCAGCACAGGCACACCGCTTTGGGAGTATAAGGTGCGTAAGGCAACGGTGCTTTATTTTGCCCTTGAAGATGATTACCCACGTTTGCAGAAGCGATTGTTTCAGATGTTCGGTGCAAAGGAGACAGGCAATCTGTATTTCGCAACGGAATGTAAAACGGTCAATGGCGGACTGGAAGAACAGATAAGAGGGTTTATGAGGGAACACCCAGACACAGGCTTGATTATCATAGACACCTTAAAGCGTGTGCGTGAAGCAGGCGGAGCAGATTACAGCTACGCAAGTGATTATGATGTTGTGGCAAGGCTGAAAGCGTTGGCAGACAGTTACAAGGTTTCAATGCTTATTGTTCATCATACACGCAAACAAAAATCGGAAGATATATTCGATATGATTTCAGGCACGAATGGTCTGATGGGTGCGGCAGACGGTGCATTTGTTCTCAGTAAGGACAAGCGTACTTCCAACAATGCCACACTTGATGTTGCTGGCAGAGACCAGCAGGATATGAAAATCCATCTTGTAAGGGACAGCGAGCGATTGGTGTGGAACTTTGCAAAATCGGAAACGGAGATGTGGAAAGAACCGCCCGAACCTCTGCTTGAGAAGATAGCGGATACGCTCTTTTCGGAAAGTGACAGATGGGAAGGAACTGCTTCGGAACTTTGCGAAAGGCTTGCGGTGGATATAAAGCCGAATGTACTTTCTTTAAGGCTCAGTATCAACGCAAGCAGGCTGTTTCGTGATTACGGTATCCGTTATCAGAACAGCCGCA
>NZ_JAMOKJ010000038.1:4080-8831 GCF_023656595.1 Coprococcus intestinalis
ACACGACGGAAGAAAGGTTTCACTTTGGAAAGAAACCGAGCAGACGGCGTGACAAACGGTGTCAAAGGTGTCAATGTTTTTGAGAGCAGCACGCTGTGAAAAACATTGTCACCATCGTCACACTTTGACACCGGATAAAGTTTAGGGGAGTGTGCAGAGAGTGCCTTTTCAAAGGCGGCTCTTTGGTCTCGCCTGCTGGCTCGGTCGGTTCGCAGGCGTGTGTGCCACCGGCACACGCTCACCCCTCGGAGAGCCTTCGGAGAACGCAAAACCTGTTTACAGGTCGCATTTTTGATGGGTGTACCCGTCAAAAGTGCTTTTGCGTTACTTTTGACAAAAGTAACAAAACCTGAGAATGTTGAAATTTACAGATGGGAGATGAAAAAATGCAGAGAACGATAAGTGCAATGGTCGGTAAAGGCTCGGTCAATCACAATAGCCGAAAGTTCCGAGCAGAAAATGTAGACGGAACTCGTACTCATCTCAATATCGACTACTGCAATGAAAATATAAAGACAGTTTATCACGAATTGTTTGATGAAGCATTGGAAAGATACAATGCCAAGCAGATAAGGTCAGACCGAAAGATAAAAGATTATTATGAAAAAATCCGAAGTTCCAAGCAGGAAAAACCGTTCCACGAAATCATTTTACAGGTGGGCGGTAAGGGAAATATGAACGCCGATACGGAAAACGGAGAACTGGCAAAGCAGATTTTAGATGAATACTATCAGGGTTTTCAGGAGCGAAATCCACAGCTTCGGGTGTTCTCGGCTCATCTGCATATGGATGAAGCTACACCACATCTGCACATAGATTTTGTACCTTTTACCACAGGCAGCAAGCGTGGACTTGATACAAGAGTGTCACTAAAGCAGGCTCTTGCAACGCAAGGTTTTAAGGGCGGCAGTCGTGGCGATACGGAGTGGTCGCAATGGATACAGTCCGAAAAAGAACAGCTTGCGGCGGTGATGGAACGTTATGGGATTGAGTGGGAACATTTAGGCACACACGAAAAACATCTTTCTGTTTTGGATTATAAAAAGCAGGAAAGAGAAAAAGAAGTGGCGGCATTAGGTGCGAAAATCGAGCAGAAACAGATTGAATTTGATGTGTTGTCGGAACGAGTATTGAACTATGATAAGGCAAAAGACGAGCTGTCAAATCTTGAAATAGAGCTTGATACTGCACCGAAATATCAGTTGCCAGAACCAGAGAAATTTATGACTGCAAAGGCATATAAAACCAAAATGGCAGAGCCGGTTGTAAGGAAATTGAAGCAACTTGTCAAAACGGTGCTTGCCCGCTGCTTTGAGGGGTGGGACAACTATCATAGGCTGAATACAGCGAATGCACAGTTATACCGCACCAATCAGCGTTTGGAGAAAGTCAATGAAAGATTGACCGAAGAAAACAAAATCCTAAAAGCAGAAAATAAAGATTACAGCCTGCTCCGTAAGGTTTTTGGTCGCAAACAGATAGATGATTTGTTGGAGCAGGCAAGAACAGTTAAAGGTCGCAAGCGTGATAATACACGATCACGATAGACAAAAATCACAGGAGGAAAAGGAAAATGACAAAGACAATTTTTGAAGAAATGGGCGGAACTTATAGACAGGTGGGTGATTATTTATTGCCGAACATCACAGTACCAGCCGAAGAAGAAATAGAGCCGATTGGTTTATGGGGGAAACGACATGCAAGGCATTTAAAGGAACACTATAAAGTGTTATATATGAACCTGCTGACAAGCGGAAAGCTGCATAGTTATCTTGCAGAAGTCGATAAGCAAGCAGAGGATATGTTTCTTCGACTGGTAAAGGAATATGCCGACAGACAAGATGTGACGGAACAATTAAAGAAAGATAATCCCTACGAATGGATTGGAAGAATGAATAATATTCAGGCTTGTGTGAGGGAAGTTGTAGGAACGGAGTTGATTTACACATAAGCGTTTTACGGTATGGTGCTCCTGCGTTTGCTGGAGTGCTGTGGTTGTGGTTGTAAAGAGGTTGTGAAAGATTGAATTTCGTAATGGTTGGATGTATAATTAGGAAGTGAAAATTTTAATTTGCACTTCCATAAGGTGAAATGTATTGACACAAAAAATAAAGTATGATAGTATTGCCATTAGAAGAAAGAAAGGCACATTTTGTGTAAGGTGAGGAAATGATTAATAGATAATTTGATTTAAGTAAGACACATATAGTTATTGAGCCTGTAGAGAATAGGTTTGTTTTGTGTACGCTTAAGTTGGATTATCGCAAGAGGCATTTCCTTTGTTTTCCTTTTGGAAAAGAAATAAGGGGCTATTTAGCGAGTCTATTTTTGCGTATGCAAAAAAGACTCGTTTTTGTGTGTTCAAAATAATAATTGGCTCAGACTTCGAAAAGGAGAAACTTTAATGTTGCAGATAAAAAAATTAAATTTAACACATAAAAAAGACCTGAGAATAATTCTTAATGATTTCAACCTTGTGCTAAATGATGGAGATAAGGCAGTTATTATTGGAGAAGAGGGAAATGGGAAATCGACATTAATGAAGTGGATATACAATCCGTCGCTTGTAGAAAACTATATAGAAGCAGATGGGGAAAGGATAATGGGACACGAACGTCTTGGTTATCTTCCGCAGGAGATGCTCGATGAAGATAAGGAAAAAACAATATACGAATATTTTTCTGAAGAGGAAATATTCTGGGAGAAAACGCCTAAAGAATTGTCTGTTATTGCGGGAAAATTTGGAATGAAAAATGATTTTTTCTACAGTAACCAGACAATGGGTAGTCTTTCAGGAGGCGAAAAAGTCAAGACACAACTTATGAGGCTTTTCATTCGCGATGTTTCTGTGCTGTTGTTGGACGAACCTTCCAATGACATCGACATTGCGACGCTTACATTACTGGAAAAAATCATAAATGACTGGAAGCACATTGTGCTTTTTATTTCACACGATGAAACGCTGATAGAGCGTACTGCCAACATGGTGATACATATCGAGCAGATTATACGAAAAACAAAGGCGAGATATACCGTGGCAAAGCTTCCCTATAGACGCTATGTGGAAGAACGGCTTCATAAATTTGAAATCCAAAAACAGCGGGCACTGAGTGACCGTAGGGAGAAAAAGATTCGCGATGAAAAATATCAAAGAGTTATGCAGAGTGTACAAGGTGCATTAAGAAGTTGTACCAGACAAGCACCGTCTGTTGCCAAAAACTTAAAGGACAAAATGCATACGGTTAAGGCAATGGAACGAAGATTTGAAAAAGAAGATGAAAATATGACTCAGATGCCGGAACAGGAAGAAGCAATCTTTGTCAAATTAGGGGATGAAAACTCACACATTCCCGCAGGAAAAACGGTCATAGAATATGAACTTTCAAAGCTTGTGACTCCGGATGGCAAAAGAATTTTAGCAGAAGGAATTCATTTAAAAATAAAAGGTTCAGAAAAAATCTGTATGATAGGAGCCAACGGGGCAGGAAAAACGACTCTTCTAAAAAAGATAGCGGAAGAACTCCTAAATCGGAATGACATTAAAGCAGAATATATGCCTCAAACTTATGAAGACCTGCTGGATTTGGATGTTACACCGGTTGATTACCTTGATAAAACAGGAGATAAAGAAGAGCGTACAAGAATTAGAACATACCTTGGTTCACTTAAATACACACCAGATGAAATGGAGCATCCGATTCGGGAGTTATCAGGCGGACAAAAGGCGAAAGTGCTTCTCTTGAGGATGAGCTTAAGTGGTGCAAATGTTCTTATTCTGGATGAACCGACAAGAAATTTTTCACCATTGTCCGGTCCGGTAATAAGAAAAATGCTCCGAGAATTTCCGGGGGCTGTCATTAGCATTTCTCACGATAGAAAGTATATTGAAGAGGTGTGCGATAAAATATATCAGCTAAATCCTAATGGATTACAGCTAATTGGTGATTGATAACAAAAAGGATGAAAGACTGACAAATTTCAGGCTTTTAGTGAGTTGGAAAGCATACAAAGATTTGAATTTGGAGGATAGATTATGGTACGTACAGAAGATGCATGTGAAATTATAAAATATGCTTTGCAAAACGAAATTAAAGTATATTTAGATGGCGGATGGGGTGTTGATGCACTTCTTAAAAGAGAATCAAGAATACACAATGATATTGATTTGTTTGTTGAACTGAAACATTATCATGATTATATTTATGTGATTAAGCAGCATGGATTTGAGGAAGTAAATACTGATTATACAACGGATGGTCATACTGTCTGGAAAGATGATAAACAAAGAATCATTGATTTACATTGTTTTGAATTTACAGATGACGGAATTGTTTATGAGGGAGATATATTTCCATCAAAAACTTTTTCCGGTATTGGAAAAGTTGGAGATATAACTGTTTCTTGTATTGAACCATTGAGTCAGGTAATGCTTCATTTGGGATATGAACACGATAAAAATGATGTGCATGATGTGATGCTGTTGTGTGAAACATTTCAAATAGCAATACCAGATGAATATAAGGAAAAGTAAAATTTCAGTTTTGTGTTGAATCTCTAAGCAAAATAGCTTATAATTTGACATGCTACATATAGTTATTATCCACAGTTATCGAGTAGGTGTTATCAATGCCGATAACAAAATGATAACATTAGCTCGTATAGGCAGGATAATATGGATATATCAAATAATCAAAAGAACGAGAAACATTACAGAGAATAATTCCTAAACAAAAAGCGTTAGTCTTTGTAGA
>NZ_JAMOKJ010000039.1:0-5409 GCF_023656595.1 Coprococcus intestinalis
CAGATAGTAATCGATATAACCAATATATCATGCCTTGGAAAAGGCTGTAGAAAAAGTAAACTAGACCTTTTATAGCCATTTTCAGTTGTCAAAGTACAGGTTTAATTTTTCATTTTAGGTCTTTTATATCTATATTTTACAACATCAGGTGGGGTATAAAATTACCTACTATTCTCTTTTTTTACTATTGCATTTTTGGTATGAAAAAAAGAGGAATGGCGTCAAACCATTCCTCCAATAAGTCCTGTTGCTGCTGTCTAATCCAGCAGATTGTCGTGTAAAGCATCGAGCAATTCCTCAACATCCATCAGCACCAGATCATAATTACCTGGCTTCGAATTCTTAACTTTTTCCACTGCCTCTGCTCCATTTTTCTTTTTCATCACAAGTCATCCTCTGATTTTCCTTTGCATTTTTCTATTTTACACTGTCAACATATCCAATGATTCCGATGTATCCATCCTTCTTTAAAGGCGACCACAACGTATGCAGTTTCAGCTTATACATCCGACCGTCATTTTCCACCACTGCCTTTATCTGCACAGAGATTTCTTTATTTTGCACAGATGTCTGATGTAACAAAACACGAACATATTGAGCATCTTCTTCATTTACTCCGAATTTTTTGAACAGATCAATTTTCGGATTATTTCTCTGACATATTATCTGCTGTTTTCCGTTTAATATAGTTAGCTGACCTGAAATTGCATTGTAATCAATCGAATTCATGCCACTATTCGATTTGAAAAAATCGATCTTTTCCTGCATAACCTTGACAACACTCTGCGAATAATTTTGGTTCGGTAAAGATCTGTCACTGAGTATTTCATTCGAAAGTCTCCGTATTTCATGGTAATATTCATTGTCCTCCATCCCTTTATCAAGCATTTTTGAAAGCTGAAAACTCAGTTCTTTCAGACACTTAAGGAGAATGGGATTAAATTGTCCGCATTGCCCATCCAGGATCATTTGAATCGCTGTGTCATGATCAAATGCTTTCTTGTAACATCTTTCACTTGTAAGTGCGTCATAAACATCAGCAATCGACACTACCTGTGCGGAAATTGGTATTTTTTCACCTTTCAGGCCATCCGGATATCCCTTTCCGTCCCATCTTTCATGATGCCATCTGCAGATTTCCCATGAGGTATGTACCAATGGATTGTCTTTTGGGAAATTCATATTCTGGATTATCTCTGCACCAAGCTCACTATGCGTTTTCATGATCTTGAATTCTTCATCGGTAAGTCTGCCTGGTTTATTCAATATTTCTTCCGGAATATAAATCTTACCGATATCATGAAGAGAAGATGCTGTTGTGATCAAAGCAATATCTACCTCGGTCATAGGATATGCATCTGTTATTTTTACCAGTTGTCTCAACATCAGTTCTGTTACTGTTTTAATATGCAGGATGTGATCTCTGCTCTCACTGTTGCGGGATCCCAATACATTACTCAGAATCCGGATCATGATGTTATTATTTTCTTCTTTTTCGTAAACCTGATTATAAACAACATTAATCAGATGCTTTTGATTCGCATAAAGTCCCAATGTATTCTGAACTCTTTTCTTTACAATCACAGAATCAAATGGTCGTGTGATATAATCTGTGATTCCCATCTCATATGCTTTACGCATCGTATCAACAGATTCTTCAGAAGAAATCATGATTACAGGAGTTTCTTCCAGACACTGACTTCTTTTCATTATTGCCAGAACTTCAAAACCATTCATCTGTGGCATATTAATATCCAAAAGCATCAGATCAATTTCCAGATTATCTCCTATCATCTGGATTGCCTGATTTCCATTCTCTGCCTCCAGATAATTATAATTTTCTCCGAGAATCTCCTTTAATATATCCCTGTTAAATTCCGCATCATCTACAATAAGTATTGTTTGTCTTTTATCCATATTTTATATTTCTTCAATCGTCATCTCATATACTTCTGTTACTTTTTTCATTGCTTATTTGACACTGCCCTGTCAATTATATTTCACCAATTTACGAATTACTTTTATCAGTAATTCCACATCAACAGGCTTAGCAACATGTTCATCCATCTCTGCTTCTTTTGCTCTTATTCTGTCCTCCGTGAACGCATTTGCTGTCATTGCAATGATCGGTACCTTCTTTGCATCCTCTCTTTCCAGAGACCTGATCATCTTTGCAGCTTCATAACCATTCATGACTGGCATCATAATGTCCATAAGAATGACATCAAATTCACCAGGTTCACTTTTTTTGAATAGTTCAACAGCTTCCTGTCCATTCCATGCTTTTTCCACGTCAGCACCTTCATTCTGAAGCATAAATTCTGCGATTTCCATGTTCAGTTCATTGTCTTCTGTCAGAAGAATATGCAGTCCTTTTATAGATTTTTCATCTGATACATCCGTCTGTTCTTTTCCTTTGTCCGAATTCATGTCTATTTTAAACGGGATCCGGATCACAAATGTCGTCCCTATGCCTTTTTTACTTTCAAAAGTAATGGTTCCACCCATTTTTTCAACCAGTTTTTTGGTAATCGGCATTCCCAGACCTGTTCCGGCAAATTTTGTGCGGCTTCCTGCATGTTCCTGTGCAAATGGTTCAAAAACATGTTTCTGGAACTCATCTGCCATTCCAACTCCGGTATCCCGGCAGACAAATTCCATCATCGTCATTTCCGGCTGTTCGGATGGAATTTCCATGCAACTGATATAAACATGTCCGTTTTCTCTGTTATATTTCACCGCATTGGACAGGATATTCATCATCACACGTTTCACATACCCCGGGCTTCCAATAAAATTCCGATGTATGATTTCTTTTTTCTCCCACATGATTCGGATATTCTGTTCTGCAGCCATCTGCTCGATCACAACAAGTACTTCTTCTGAAATACTGATCAGATTAAATGGAACCTCTTCCAGAACAATTTCACCTGACTCCAGCTTACTCATATCCAAAATATCATTTACCAGTTCCAGCAACAGATTGGATGCCTCTTTCACCTTTGTCCTGTATTCCTTCTGCTTCTCTATATCATCTGCATAATGGTCTGCCATATTGACCATGCCGCAGATTCCATTGATCGGAGTCCGGAGATCATGACTCATCCGCTGGAGAAATTCCGTCTTCGCCCGATTGGCAGCCTCTGCCTTTTTTGCAGCTATCAGAAGTTCTTCTTTATATTTTTCATCTTTTTCCCGTTCCAGTTTACGGTGTGTCAGATTGGTTCTATATGTCCAGAACCAGAATATACTAAACATCAGAAAATAAAGGAACATAACGCTTATCACACTTAATGGAAGGTTATGGAACACTTCCGTATCCGGAAGATACGCATAGATATAATAATCCCTCTGCTTCAGCATGATTCCATAACATCCGATTCCTTCATTCTTCAAATGGTGAATGTGCTGACTGTCTGTATGCTTTTTCATTGCCTGAACAACTTCGTTGTCAGTCGTATTCTGCCCCAGCAGGCTCTCATCATTGCTGGCAACAACAATCCCCTCGTCTGCAACAATAATCGTTCCATCTTTCTGAATACTATAACCATTTAAAAGCCCTTGTATCGTCAGTGTATAGTTTCTGGCAAATTCAGGAGGTGTGTAATAGTAGATTGCCACAATACCCGGTGCATCTTTTCTGGCACAGGCTGCAATATCAACATAGGATCCGTCTTCCCTGGCAAATCGTTCTGAATAAGATCTTTCTTCATATCCGACAAAATCCATGATAATGTCTTTTTGCAGATACTTCGTAATCTCATCGGTCAGAGACTCATCCGTACTGTATTCGCAGTCCGTCTTTCCCTCTGTATCCAATACAATGATACCATCCACCCAGAGAGTCTGCAGGTTTTCTTTCAGGAACTCCCGGCTCAGATGACCGCCGTTTTCTTTTTCCGTTTTAATATTTGTACTCATATGTCTTGCACTTTCAATGGCACGGAGGAGACTTTTGGATTCCGTAGATTCATTATAATGGGTGTAGGTGGAACACTGCACTTTGACATAGTTTACAATCTCTACCATTCTTTTCTCGGCTTCTGCTTTTTCTGCGTGAAAGAAATAAAACAGAAAACTTACAGCCACACAGATCCCAATCAAACCACCGATCAGCTGGATCCGTTTTTCTTTTTTCTTTCCCTTAATATCCAAGATCATCCACCTCCAGATATTTCTCCGGATCATCCAGATATTTTCCAATAATTTTCAGGGATGTGCCATCCTGACGCATTTCTTCCAATGTTTGTTCCATCTGCTCGCAGATTCCTCTGTCATCATCTTTTGCAAAAGCGACACCTATTCCGGTGATCATCAAAGGCTCTTTCAGGATACGGAAGCTTATGTCATAATCCTTCATGTACTGGACAATTGATTCCTCATGTGCGGCAGCTGCATCTACATATCCTTTTCCAAGAAAGGTATAAATCAGCTCCCTGTGTCCCAGGCTGATCAGATTGCCCAGCTTTGGAATCCTCTCATCCGTCCGGTTCAGAAAGATGTCTTCCGGTTTGGTTGTGGACTGGACAGCCAGGTTTTTTCCCGCCAGGTCACTCAGTTTATAGATCTCACTGTTCTCATTTACAGCGACCACCTGACGGCTTGCTATGTACGGCCCTGCCCAGCGGTAATCATCAAGACGCCCTTCCATAGAAAAGCAGCCCATGATACAGTCAATCTCTCCGCTCTCCACCAGTTCTTTCTTCTTCTCCCAGTTGATCTGGACAACTTCCACCTGATAGCCCATTCTTTTGAAAGCTTCCGTAGCCAGCTCTACATCTATACCTGTCGGTACACCATCCTCATTCAGATAATTGTATGGTGGATAGTTGTCGCTGCCGAGGGTAATCACAGGCTTTTCTGTTTCCTCTTTCGTGTTATCTGTATTTTTACACCCTGCCAGGGTGACTGCTAAAATTCCCGCAAGCAGAATGCCTGCAATCACTCTTTTTCCTTTCATTTTCTGTCTATCCCTAACTATCCTTTCCGTTTTTTTTCATATCTGATCCCCTGCAATAAAATCGTTATAGTTGCGTCTATGAAATAACATCATTACAAAGCGGACAAGTCCGCTTCAAACTCCCTGAATTCCTCAATCTTTGAGGGGCTTGTTACGCTTTGCACGCCGGATGCAGTCTGCTTCAGCAGACATATTCATCATGTATCTGGTCGCATTTTCGCGGAGCGTTTTTATGTAACAGGAACATTATGAAGTAATTTCCTATTACATAAAAAACACTGTCCCACAGACAGTGCACCTCATTTCATACAACTGGCTGCCATTTTACCTAAAATGAAAAATTAAACCTGTACTTTGACAACTGAAAATGGCTATAAAAGGTCTAGTTTACTTTTTCTACAGCCTTTTCCAAGGCATGATATATTGGTTATATCGATTACTATCTGCTG